>NZ_DCEN01000038.1:602-5303 GCF_002316955.1 Proteiniphilum sp. UBA1028 | reverse complement strand
GTAACCATTCACAATATCGACCAACTCTTTGAAATCAGGATGATTTGTGGGGCGAAATCGTTCAAACAGAGGCTTACAAATGGACGACGATATCTGATCGCTTACAACAAATACCAGAATAAAAAAAAGAGTAACCAACAATGCTTCTTTCCAGGAGGTTTTATAAAAAAAAAGAGAAAGAATAAACAGAAAAAGCGGTATCCATACCAGCCNNTTCACAATATCGACCAGTTCCTTGAAGTCGGGATGATGTGTGGGTCGAAAACGCTCGAACAATGGTTTGAAGAATGAAGACGCCAACTGATCGCATGCGGCAAATAGCAAGATAAAAAACAGGGTTACCAGCAAACCATCTTTCCAGTTGGTTTTATGAAAGAAGAGAAAAATAATGAACAAAAAAAGCGGTATCCATACCAGCCTGCCGCTTAACATCCACATCACGTTATCGAGAAAGAGCGAATCGCTGCCGTTTAGTGCAAAAAACAAGTCCCGCTCGAATGGTAATAGTTTCTCGACTGCCTCTTTCATATTATTTCTACATTTTTTTTGGAAGTCCAGCCGACACTGCCATTTGCAATTTCAATCTCAAACCAGTTACCGTCGCTGCTCCTCACCTTCACCCTGGTGCCTTCGTGAAGTTCAAAAAGTGTGTTGCTGTTTTCGTCGGGCGATGCATTAACCCGGGCTGCACCCACCATGACAATGGCGGCATCTCTATGGATACGTCCACTTTTTTGGCTGAAGGCAAAGATATTCGACGTGATCATCAGAGAGAAAAAAATAATTCCTGCATAAAATGCGCTTTTTTTAACCCATAGGATGCGAACAAAAAGAAAGGTGCCTGCAGAGAACAGAAATAGAATAAAAAACACAATACCAATAATTGCCCATTGATCGGAACTGTAAATGTTTCGTACGGCCAGAAACCAGTTTGCTATAAATAGGTCGCCTGCGGTGTCGATACGATCTTCTGTCCTGTTTTTGGCAAAACGCAGGTTGTGCCGTATATCGCCGTCACCCGGATCCAGAAGTAAAGCTCTCTCGTAGTTCAGGATAGCCTTTCCCAGTTGGTTGTTTCTAAAATAGGCGTTGCCCAGATTGAAATAAATCTGAGCCGATTCTTTGTTTTCGTTGAAACCCTGCAATACAAGTTCTTCGTAAAGTAAAATGCTTTTTCCATAGTCCTGATCCCTGTAAGCTTGTGCGGCTTCTTCTACATTTGCTCCGGAAATTGAAGCGGCTGCGGCGGGCGTTGGCTTTCCGTCAGACTGATCCCTGGAAGTAAATCCGGGAGCAGCAGTGAGATCGTTTGGTATAATTGTATCGTTCCCCACCTGACCCGTCAATTGCGGAACAGCTGTGAAGAAAAGCAGAATGATCAATACTGATTGAGGCAGTTTCATCCGGTTTGACTTTGGTTTGTTCATCATTCAATCCTACTCTTTTTATTTTTCAACTTATTCTCCATCTCTCCGATAGCCTCCACCGTATCCTGATAGAGACGTTCCAACACGGCATCACTCTCGGACGGAGCATAACGTGCAAACTCACAGGTATCAAGAATGTGCATAAACTTTCCTGCAAGCTCCTCGCTGATGCCCTGCTTTGATAATTCTGATTCAATATTATGTTTGGAAAGACGTGCCAAGGGGATAGAGAGTTTGTCGCTGAAATAACCCCATAGTGCACGGAGCACTTCATCATAAAATTTATCCTTGTCGTGCACTTTAAGAAATTTTCCGGCTGTCTTCAGACGTTTGATAGCCGTTTTATTTGCCTTTTTCGTTCTCATCAGGGCAATGTTTGCATTTTCACGTGCTTGTTTTCTGTTAATCCCGTAAAAAAGGATCAGCAGCAACAAGGGAATCAGATACCACAACCAATATGCAAATGAGCCTACAAAGAATTTTGTGCGTGAGAGATAGGCGGGATCACCCGTCTTCAGGAAACGGATATCCTGCTCCACTTTCACATCCCGATGATTCACAAAACTGCTCGCTGAAGCACTTCCGGGATCTGCTTTGGCAATCTGCAGCGTATATTCGGGAGTAGTCAGCGTTTTGTAGCTGTTTGTATTGAGGTCGAAGTAGGTAAATTCTACCGGCGGAATGGAATAGTCACCCTCATAGCGAGGTATTGTCATATAGGAGATCTTTCGAACACCGGTAAGTCCATTGGACGTCACGTTCAAAGCGTTGTCTATAGTGGGGTCATACAATTCAAAATTATCGGGAAACGTTACCTTCGGATTACGAATCAGTTTCAAATTACCCGTACCGGATATCTCCAATGTAAGGGTAACCGCTTCATTGGCTTTGGTATTCACAGTGCTGATGGCGGGTTTCAGCGAGAAGGTTCCCACAGCATTTGCAAAGGTTTCGGGCTTATTGCCCGGCAACGGTTTAACATTAACTATCAACGGGTTGGTTGCAAGACTCTTTTTAACATCCACCATCACTTCCTGCGAACCAAAAAAAGTGGAGACACTCCTGCCCGAAGGAACAGAGAAGACCATTTCGATGTTGCCCGCCGGAATAGTAATCTGTCCTGAACGCTGTGGAAAGAGTAATGTCTTCCGCAAATCGGCAGTGTAGTAGTTTCTGCCGTTATAACGTTCCATTTGTAGTTGCTGATTCACGGGCAGGTCCATTTCTTCTACCATGAATCCCTCAAATTCAGGAAATTGGATCTTTCCGAAATTCACGATGTTCAGTGTAGTATATAAACGGAAAGTGACGGTAAACCCCTCCTGTTCGTAAACGCTGTTTTTGGAAACGATTGCCCTTATAAATGCATCACGGGAAGAAACGGATGCTGTTCCGGAAGAAGCGCTTTCATTTTTTCGCTGACTACTACCGGGCGATGTACCCTGTGAAGGGTTTTCGTCGGGAGGAAGCACATTTATCCGGAGTGTATTTGACTGATAACTGCTTCCATCTACCGTGATCGATGCGGCAGGAATGGTGAAAGTGCCGGTTTTCTTCGCCATAAGGATGTAGGTATAGGTGACCGAACTTTCCGAAGTTGTCTTTCCGTTTACCGTACGTTGACTGTAGCTGGTGGAGGTACTGGGCCCAAAAAGAAGATTGAAGTCGGGCATGTCGGGCAGGCGAAGATCCCTCCCCTCCTTGTTCAGCACATAACTTAACCTGAATTGTTCTCCTTCCACAACGGACGCAGGCGCAGAGGCTTTGAATGTCACCTGCGCCAGACCGATGGTTGTTTTGCCCGTGAACAAGAATATCACGAAAAGAAGGAGAATAATACTATGTTTTTTCTGTTTCATCTGCATCACCTCTTACCAGTTTTTATTGTTCCTTCTGTTATTTTCAGCCTGCTCTTCTCTTTCCTGCGCCTTTATCTGCTGAACCTTTTCCTGAGTTTGCTGTTCATCCTGCTCGATAGCCTGCAGTAACTGCCGTGCATTATCACGCGACATCTGTTCCGGCTGTTCGGATTGTTCCGCTTTCTTCTCCTGATCCTGCTGATTTTGAGGAGATTGACTCTGCTGGTCTTGACTTTGGTCCTGATTCTGCTGTTCCTGTTGTTCCTGATCCCCTTCACCCTGATCCTGTTGTTCCTGATCCTGGATCATTTTCTGTACCACTGCCAGATTATAACGCGTTTCCTCGTCCTCCGGATTCAGGCGCAATGCCATTTTATAAGCTTCCATTGATTTTTGCAACTCTTTTTTCTGCAGCATGGCGTTGCCGATATTGTGCCAGCCGGCAGAAGCATCTGCCGGTTTTTCCTGTTCCAGAGAGATGAAATGATTGTACTGTTCGATTGATTTATCCCACTCTTTCTTTTTATACAACGTATTGCCAAGATTAAAGTTTGCCTCTTTGGAGTTGGGAGCTTCTTTCACTGCATTTTCATAAAACGGAGTTGCTTCCGAAAATTTTTGCAGGTTATATTCTTTGTTTCCTTTGCGGATATTCTTTCGTACCTCTTTTTGTGCCGAAACAGACAAAGGAAGCAGTGTCATCAACAGCAACAATAAACTATATTTTGTAAACAATCGGTTCATTTTTTTCGTTTCGGTTTTTTTCGCAATCGGTTGCCGACGTTCGTTCTTTTTGGTATCGAGATCACAATATGCCGGCTACCAATACTGACAGTTTATTTAAACAATCTCACATTTCTGAACAACCGGTTTTTCTTGTCGTAAACAAGGATTTCGATCAGCAGAATAATTAGCAGGATCCAGGCAAGAACCGAAAATCTCTCGTCATATGCCGAATAGGAGAGGCTGGTAGATTTGCTTGTCTCAAGTTCATCAAGCTGTGTTTCCAATGCACGGATAGCCGCATTTGAATTATCTGCACGCACATAAAATCCTTTACCACTTTGCGCAATTTCCATTCCCATTTGTTCGTTTAAGCGCGATACAACAACGTTACCTTCGTTGTCGGTCATAAAATTATTCCCATACTCCAGGGCTGGTACGGGTGAACCTTCGGGAGAACCAATTCCCAGCACATTCACCATCACTCCGGCCTTTGCCGCTTCTGCAGCAGCTTGGGCAGCATCTCCCTCATGATCCTCCCCGTCCGTAATAATCACCATAGCCTTGCTGACATCCTCATCGCTTGAAAAGGAGCTCATTCCCAACCGTATCGCCTCTCCGATGGCCGTTCCTTGAATAGGGACAAGGCTCGGGTCAATCGTATTAAGGAATATCTTTGCCGATTGTGTATC
>NZ_DCEN01000038.1:0-377 GCF_002316955.1 Proteiniphilum sp. UBA1028 | reverse complement strand
ATCTGTTTGGCACGTGACAGCCTGTCGGGAGAGACATCCCGGGCCATCATGGAGTTGGATACATCCATCGCGATCACCAGTTCTATTCCCTCCTTCTCTACCGTTTCCACTTTCGTGCCGAACTGTGGACGGGCGATCATGAAAATTCCTGTACAGAGTGCGGCAAATATAAGCCAGAATTTAAGGTAGGAACGTTTCAGTGACAATTCGGGCATCATCATCTTGAGCGTGGAAAGCGTACCCATCTTTTGTACCGCTTTACGCTTTCTGATGTTCAGGTAAATGTACACTGCCAGCAACAAAGGCATGGCGATGAACAACCATAAATATTCCGGATTTCCGAATCTAAACATTTCTCTCGCTTTATCTTATACCAT
>NZ_DCEN01000046.1:847-9089 GCF_002316955.1 Proteiniphilum sp. UBA1028 | reverse complement strand
CCGATCACGGCAGAAAGGAGTATGTGCTGATGGATGCAAAAGGACCGGGAGCTATCGTAAGGATGTGGATGACATTTTCCGGCGAGAATTCGGGACGAGGAGTGCTAAGGATTTATCTCGATGATTATTTTGCAATCCGCACAATTACCCTTAAAATTAACGCTGAGAATTATGAACAAGCACTTCGAAGCACTATAATTCACATTTCATTTGATGGCATAAGGACAATCAGTGCTCCTATCGGCGACTTTTTCGGTACAGGTTATAAGATAAGAAAAAACCATTCATGGTACACGAAAGTGGACGATGACAGTACTATGTCGTGTTACTGGGTGATGCCTTTTAAAAGGAAATGCAATATCTTGCTCGAAAACAAAGGGGATCAGAATATCAACATTGAACAAGCAAAGGCATAGAGTTATAGAGCCATTTTACGAGCAGGATACGATAGGTGTAGAAATACTGAGAAATTTAGATATTAATAAGGGAAAGAATTTACTGCAAATAGAATATTTGGAACATGAAAATTATGATGGAACTAAATACCAGGTTGGTATGGATTGTATTGAGTTCTTCAATCATTAGCCCTTGACATGGGACGGCATTGAGCACGACAACAGCTCCCTCCAGCGAAGATAGATGATTTTTGTCTGGTAATATCTAGACGAATTCGTTTAAAAAACCTCTATCTTTGTATCTGTAAATATAAAGTTCAATTTTCGCATAATTTATGAATGTAAATGATTACAGTTAAATATAAAACATTGTTTGTCGCGAACTTAGTTGTAATTGTAATGCATGCGAATCTTAAATAAAGAGATAAAACAGATGGCAAGAAAGAGAAAACAACTTCCCTTGCTGGAAGGTGTGACAATTACCGGCGTAGCTGCCGAAGGTAAGGCGGTGGCGAAGGTTGATGGCATGACGCTGTTTGTACCTTTTGCAGCTCCCGGCGATGTGGCCGACATCCAGCTAACGCGTAAGAAGAGCACTTTTGCCGAGGGGAGGGTAGTGCGGTTTCAGCAATTTTCAACGCAGCGGAGCGATCCTTTCTGCCGGCACTTCGGGATGTGTGGCGGCTGCAAGTGGCAGCACCTGCCCTATGAGGAGCAGCTGCGGCACAAGCAGCAGCAGGTGGTTGACAACCTTACAAGGATAGGCAAGGTAGAACTGCCAGAGATCACCCCCATTCTGGGAGCACCTGATACCACTTTTTACCGCAACAAGCTTGAATTTACATTCTCCAACAAACGGTGGCTCACCGAGGAGGAGATAAGCTCTGGTAAGGAGTTCACTCAAATGAACGCTCTTGGTTTCCATATCCCCGGCATGTTCGATAAGGTGCTTGATATCGACAAATGCTGGCTGATGGATGATTTTTCCAATCAGATCCGGAATTGCATACGGGAGTTTTGCCTGGAAAAGGGTTTCCCTTTTTTTGATCTGCGCTGCCAAAATGGGCTCATGCGCACCCTTATGATCCGCAACAGTTCCATAGGAGAATGGATGGTGATTGTGGTTTTTTATGAAGATGATGTAGAAAAAAGAGAGGAGTTGATGAATTTCATAAGTGATAGATTTCCACAAATTACATCACTGCTATACATCATTAACCAAAAAGCAAACGATACCATTACCGACCAGGAGGTGGTGACCTGGCGCGGCAGGGATCATATCTTTGAAGAGATGGAAGGATTGAGCTTCAAGATCGGCCCCAAGTCGTTCTACCAGACTAACAGCGAGCAGGCATATCATCTTTATGAGGTTGCACGTAGCTTCGCACAGCTCACAGGCAATGAGCTGGTGTACGACCTTTATACCGGTACTGGCACCATCGCCAACTTTGTTGCAAGTGAGGCAAAAAAAGTAATTGGTATTGAGTATGTAGAGGAGGCAATTGAGGATGCAAGGGTAAACGCGCAGATAAACGGGATCGAAAATGCGCTCTTTTTTGCCGGTGATATGAAGGATGTACTTACGGCGGAGTTTATTTCAGAACATGGTCATCCCGACGTAATTATTACAGATCCGCCCCGCACTGGTATGCACGTAGATGTTGTCAATGCCATTTTGTTTGCAGCACCAGAAAGGATTGTCTATGTAAGCTGTAACCCGGCCACTCAGGCGCGTGATCTTAATCTGCTGGACTGCAAATACAAGGTTAAACGAGTACAGCCGGTCGACATGTTCCCACATACCCACCATGTGGAGAATGTGGTGTTGTTGGAGAAAAGAGGTTAATTTGATTATGAATGTTCGCACATCTACTTTCGTACTATTAATGGCAGTTGTTTTTGTTATTACCGTGGACAATGTTTTTGCCGCGGAACCACAACAAGAGCAGGTGCTCAAGATGCTATACGAGATGATGGAAGATAAGGCAGTGTTCATGTCCGAAAAAGAAGAACGTGTCGCCTCGATAAAGCAGATGTTGAGAATGCCCAATATGAACGAGATGCAGCGATACGACATAAACCTGCAGTTGTTTAACGAGTATAAAACTTATATTTCCGATTCTGCCATTCATTACGCTAAGCAGAATGTGGAGCTCTCCGAAAGCTTAGGTGATAGCTACAGAATCAATGAATCGAAACTTAATCTCACCTCTTTATATATAGTCTCGGGACTCTATATCGAGGCATTAGATATTCTCACGAATATCAATAAAACTGAGCTCGCCGATAACCTGTTAGTCAACTATTATGATAGCTATAAGCAGTTATATAGAAGCTACTCGTTCAATAATCCCATTGCTCCTGTATATACCGTTAAGAGCAGCCTGTACCGGGACTCGTTGTTAAGTGTCCTGAATAAAGAATCCAACCATTACAAGATTGTTTTTGCCGAAAAGCTGTTCGACGAAAATCGATTAGCCGAATCACAACAAATTTTACAAGAGCTAATCAATCAATCGGAAGAGGAGAATCATGAAAAGGCCGTTTTAACCTATGCCCTTGCAAATATTTACCGTAAAGAAGGAGATATTGACAAGCAAATAGCCTATTATGCGATATCGGCTATTTGCGATATAAAGAATGCGATTAAGGAAAATGCTTCTATGCAGGCATTGGCGATCACACTATTTGAGACCGGTAACATAGAAAAGGCTTATGATTGCATCAAATCGTCGATGGAAGATGCCATGTTTTGTAATGCCCGTTTGCGGACGTATGAAATCTCACAAATACTTCCGATAATCGATTCGGCTTATCAGGAAAAAGTCAGGAATCAGCAGTCAGAACTGCAGCTCTTCCTTGTTCTGGTGAGTCTCTTGTCGCTGTTCCTCATCATCGCTGTTATCTACGTCTATCGACAAATGAAAAAGATCGCCCGAATAAGAAAGGAGTTATATCAAACGAATCTGAAGTTGAATGACCTGAATAATGATTTACAACGTACTGTCGATCAATTGAACAGAACGAATAGAAAATTGTCGGATGTAAACGATGAATTGTCCGAATCCAACGAAATAAAGGAAACCTATATCGGCCATTTCCTAGATCTTTGTTCCACCTATATAGATAAGCTAGAGAAATACCGGAACACGCTCAATAAAAAAGCTGCCGAACGAAAGATAGACGAACTTTTCAGGATGTTGAAATCGCATGATATGATTGATCAGGAGCTGAAGGAGCTATATAAACTGTTCGATAACATCTTTCTTCATCTGTATCCCAATTTCGTGGAGGAATTTAACTCTCTGTTGCTCGAAGAAGAACAATTTAACCTGAAACCTAATGAATTGCTGAACGTAGAACTACGTATATTTGCTCTGATCCGGTTAGGGATAACCGACAGTTCACGCATTGCCAATTTCCTGCATTATTCGGTAAACACTATCTATAATTATCGTACTAGAGTACGAAATAAAGCGGCTGTACCCCGCGATAAATTTGAAAGTCTTGTGAGGAAAATTGGAGTTATACAGAAAATTTGAGATATATATCATCTACTTTTTCACGTCTCTATATTTGAGTATTATGCTGATGTACAGACTGTATAACTATTGTTGTATCTATATGTTAACTATCCTGATTTTTTTTCTGTTACTTCATCTTTTACATTTGCCTATGTTATTGTTGAATTTATCTTGAGGCTACTATTCATTGAAATTAAACGAGAACGATGAAATTTTAATTAGTCGACCCTAGAAAAGTACTAATGTAAATTGATGTATAAATGTGACTATAACCTTTGTATTTTTTATTTTCTAAATTTATTAACATGGGGGAAAAACAAAAATTATCCAAAGAGCCTATTGCATGCAGGTTATTATTATTATTGATGTTGTGTGTAATATTCAGTATTCATCTGTCGGCTCAGAATCAAAAAACTATTTCCGGGAATATCACTGATGAGAATGGTGTTTCTGTTATAGGTGCTTCCGTTTTTGTAAAAGGGACTACAACCGGTACCGTAAGTGATATCGATGGTAATTTTTCTTTGGCAGTGCCCGAATCATCAGTAATAACCATATCTTATATGGGATATCACCCGCAGGAGATATCGGTTGCTGGTAAAACGAATCTCTCTATTGTGCTAAAAGAGGACAATCAGCTGCTGGATGAGTTGGTTGTAATCGGATATGGTGTGATGAAAAAAAGAGATCTCACAGGCGCTGTATCATCGGTTTCGGGGGAGACGATGAAGGACAAGCCGGTAGCCAGTATCGGGGAAGCGCTTCAGGGACGGGCTGCAGGTGTGCAGGTCATCTCCTCCGGTAAACCGGGTGACAATGTCTCCTTCCGCATCAGGGGAATTAGCACTATCAATAACAGCGAACCGCTTCTGGTTATAGACGGGGTACCCACGGACCTGGGAATCAATTCCCTGAATATGGAAGATGTGGAAACCGTGGATGTGCTCAAAGATGCTTCTGCCACTGCCATTTACGGGTCGCGGGGGGCAAACGGCGTCATATTGGTTACCACGAAGAAGGGGAAATCTGGTGACGGATCTATCTCATTTAGTGCGAACTGGGGAGTACAAACTGCTACCGGCATGCCACAGATGTTGAATGCTACACAGTTTGCCTCGTTACATAACGAGATGATTGCCAATTATAACCAGTTCGCCTCCTCCCCGCTGACACAGCGCGCCGACTTTGCTGATCCAACGGTTTGGGGTGAAGGTACCGACTGGCTTGATGAACTCTTCCGTTCGGCGAGAATGAGAAACTATACGGTTTCCTATTCCGGAGGTAGTGATAAGGGAAATTATTATGTGTCGGGAGGAGTATTCGATCAGGACGGTGTTGTGTCTAATACATCATACCGACGATACACGGTGCAGTTCAATAGCGAATCGAACGTGCGTTCATGGATAAAATTCGGGAACAATATAACCCTGAGTCACGATATCAAGAAACAGGGTTCTTATGATATTCGCGGTACTATGGCTTCGTTACCTACTCAGCCGGTTTACAACGAAGATGGTTCATACTCCGGTCCTGGAGAACCGGCTTATCAGTACGGGGATATACGCAATCCTATTGGAACAGCAACACTTAGCCGAAACAGAACCAACGGATACAACGTGCTTGGAAATATCTTCGCTGAAATAAAACCGGCAGATAAACTTACTTTTAAGTCACTGGGTGGCATCGACTTCAAGTTTTGGGATCAGAACAGCTTTAGTCCCAAATATGACTGGAAGCCCATCCCGCAGCCGCAGTCATCACTGTATGAAGAGTCGAATAAAAGTCTTACCTATCTGTGGGACAATACGCTTACTTACCTCGACACCTTCGCAGATAAACACAACGTAAACGTGATGATTGGTTCCAGCGCCCAGAATAACTTGTATAACCGCATGAACGCAAGTGTGCAGGGATTCCTGAGTGATAATAACAGCCAGTTGAATAACGGGCTTACCGACCCCACCGTCGGAGGTACCAAAAATGATTGGGCTATCCTCTCGTTTATGGGGCGAGCCAATTACAATTACGACAACAAATATCTTTTCACCGCAACAATCCGTCGCGATGGCTCCTCCCGATTTTCCAAAGAAAACAGGTGGGGTACTTTTCCCTCGTTCTCCGCAGCTTGGCGCTTGTCGGAAGAACCTTTCTTCCACGCAAACGAATGGGTCGACGATGTGAAAGTCCGTTTGGGATACGGAGAAACGGGAAACCAGGGAGGTATAGACAACTACGCCTATTTTACCAGGTTGAAAACAGGGCAGTATGTGTTCAACGGCACACCGGTTTCTACGCTTTATCCGCTGGTGATGCCCAATCAGGATGTACAATGGGAGACGGTAAGGCAGTTTAATGCCGGGGTGGATCTCTCTTTATTGAATCAACGGATTAATCTGACGCTTGATGCTTACCTAAAAAACACAAGCGATATGCTGGTGCCGATGTCAGTACCCATCACTACAGGTTATTCAGACATTTACGTGCCGAGTATAAATGCCGGAGAGATTAGGAACAAAGGGCTTGAGCTGACTGTCTCCTCCAGAAACCTCACGGGCCAGTTTGAATGGGATACCGATTTCAATGTTTCTTACAATAAGAATGAAGTAATCAAAATGAATGACGGTATTGCCCTGTTTACCGGTGGGGATATCAATATGACTAAAGTGCAGGTGAGTGCCGAAGGACGACCTGTGAACGCGTTCTATGGTTATGTAACCAACGGCATCTTCCAGAATCAGGAGGAGGTGGACCGGTATGCTACGCAGGTAACCGGCGGAACAGCACCTGGCGATATCAAGTTTCGTGATCTTGACAACAACGGAGTCATCAATGCCGATGACCGTACCTTTATCGGTAATCCATTCCCTGAATGGACGTTCTCCATGAACAACAGCTTTGCTTACGGAAATTTCGACCTGCAGGTCTTTTTCCAGGGTGTGGCCGGAAACGACATTTACAATGCCAACAGAATATGGCAGGAAAGTATGTCAGTCCCGCAGAACCAGACGACAAAGGTGTTGGACCGCTGGACAGGAGAAGGAACAAGTAACAGTGTTCCGCGTGCTGTCTACAGTGACCCCAATCAGAATGTACGCCATTCCAACCGGTTTATCGAGGATGGATCATACCTTCGTTTGAAAAATCTCACGTTAGGATATACGCTGCCGAAATCAGTAGCACAGAAGGCTCAACTAAGTATGGCACGACTCTATCTCTCTTGCCAGAACCTCTTTACATTGACCGGTTATTCTGGTTTTGATCCTGAAGTAGGGGCAGGAGGTGTAGATCTCGGCACCTATCCGGTAACACGTACAATCAGTTTAGGCCTAAATATTCAATTTTAATCGATGACAATATGAGAAAAATAGCATATATAATTGGACTTTTATCGGTATTGACACTCTTTGGATCCTGCTCCGATTTTTTGGATAAAGTTCCGTATGAAGACCCAAGTGCCGAGGCACTCACGGACGAAGCGTCGGCTATTGCCCTGGTAAATGGGGCTTATCAGCCGCTACAGCGTCCCAAATTATACAACATGAGAATCTGGACGCTCGATATCATTGCAGGAAACAGCGAAGTGGGTGCTGGTGGAGGCACCGACGGGATAGAGACTGTTACCTTGGCAAATTTTGTAGCTACAGCCGACAATGCAGCTGCACTGGACATATGGCGAGGTCCCAATCCCGGGATACTATACTGCAATACGGTATTGGAAAATGTGCCGAAGATGGATATCGACGAATCGTTGAAAAACCGTTCTATCGGAGAAGCGAAGTTTCTTCGTGCCAACTATTATTTCATTCTGGTGCAGCTTTTCGGAGATGTCCCGATGACGGTCTCTACACCGAAGCCTGGAGACAACCTGCTGCCCGAGCGTACCGACAAAATGACCATCTACAACGAGGTGATAATTCCTGACTTGAAGGATGCAATTGAATTGTTGCCGGTCAGGGAAGCATATTCGGGAAGCGACATCGGCCGTGCTTCCAAGGGTGCGGCTGCCGGCATGCTGGCAAAGGTTTATCTGACATTGGGAATGTATGCAGAATCACTACAGATGAGTGAGCTGGTAGAGAGCCTCGGTTATACCCTGAATTCCGATTACAGCGATAGCTTCGGGGGTGAGGAACGGCATAAGAACACAGCAGAGTCTCTGTTTGAAGTGCAATATTACGGACTGACCAAGGCTGGTTTCTGGAGTGATGAAAACCAGGCCAACTGGCTAAGTACCTACATGGGTCCGCGTAATACAGGATGGGTTGGCGGTGCTTATGGCTGGAACCAACCGACACAGGAGTTCGTGGACCAATATGAGAATGG
>NZ_DCEN01000046.1:0-462 GCF_002316955.1 Proteiniphilum sp. UBA1028 | reverse complement strand
GGGGAGATGTGGAGAATCTCACAACCGAACAGATGAGAGAGAAAATCAGAAATGAACGTCGCATTGAACTGGCCTTCGAAGGACATCGCTGGTTCGATATCATCAGGTGGGATAACGGACAATATGCCTTGGATTTCCTGCACTCCATCGGTAAAATCAACGCGACGCAGAAACACCTGTTGTTTCCTATCCCGCAAAAGGAGAGGGATGCCAATCCTAATCTCACACAAAATCAAGGATATTAATATCAAAAAGAGAGACTGTTATGAAGATATACAGATTACTATTTTTACTGTCGTTGTGGGTCACACTGTTTGTAGGGTGTGCCGACGATAATTACATGGAACTGGACAAGGGAAGCAGTCCCCTTGAAATAACTGCTTCATCGGCTGAAATCGAGCTGGATGCTGCAAATCCGACTTCGGAAGCCCTGAAATTGTCATGGACAACCGGTTCCAACCA
>NZ_DCEN01000062.1:37570-66054 GCF_002316955.1 Proteiniphilum sp. UBA1028 | reverse complement strand
TGGTATCAATTTATGGGCGAAACTGGACAAACAGTTTGCAACAGGGTAAATGCGAAACTTAGTCTCGCTTATCGCTCTGATTTTTCTGAACGTTTCGAGGACTCGTATCCCCATTATGCATTATTTCTTACGCCTACAACAAAACGATACAGATAGCGAAAGAAAATGGATCTACGATGCCAAAACAGGGGTTCGATAAGTATTTGAACTTAAATGTCGGTAACGAGGAGGTGCATATTGAATTTTGTGGAGAAGGCCATACCTGCGATAACATTATTGGTTATTTCCCTTTGGAAGATATTATGTTTGGCGGTTGTTTAATAAAAGAAGCAAGAGCAGGAAAGGGTAATCTCGCGGAAGCGAATGTAGAAGAGTGGTCGGAAACGGTAAGAAAAGTAAAGATGAAATATCCAAAAGTAAAAAAAGTTATAACCGGACACGGAAAATACGGCGGAATTGAACTTTTGGATTACACGATTGAGCTATTTGAATGAAAGAAAGGGAAAAAATATCCCATCTGGATGGCAAGAGACAGTGACTACTGCGACCCGGGCTTATTCTTTACTAAAGCATATTAAACTATGAAATGAGATTGCCTTAACAAACTTAATTTGACAATCCCGTAGACAAAGTTAAATTTGATATCTGATGACAAATGAAAAAACCCGCTCCTCTGCCCGTCTTACCAGAACGGGATGAGGGAGCGGATTTGTAATGATTAAAAAATTACCGGATGATCACTCACCCATCAGCACATGCATTATCTCGCATGCCGATTTGGTGACTGAGGATCCCGGGCCAAAGATAGCTGCTACGCCGGCACGGTACAGAAAATCGTAGTCCTGCGCGGGAATCACGCCTCCGGCAATCACAATGATGTCGGGACGTCCCAACCGTTTCAGCTCTTCAATCACCTGTGGCACAAGCGTTTTATGGCCTGCCGCCAGAGAGGATACGCCCAGAACATGCACATCGTTCTCCACCGCCTGGCGTGCAGCCTCGGCAGGTGTCTGGAACAGGGGCCCCATATCCACGTCGAAACCGCAGTCAGCATAGCCGGTAGCTACTACCTTGGCGCCACGGTCATGTCCGTCCTGCCCCATTTTAGCGACCATGATCCTTGGCCTGCGCCCCTCCTTGCGGGCAAACTTGTCTGTGAGAGCACGCGCTTCTTCTAGCGTTGCATCTCCTTTTGATTCTGATGAGTACACGCCTGAAATTGTTCTTATTACTGCATTATAACGTCCTGCTACTTTCTCGCACGCATCGGAGATCTCTCCCAGGGTAGCACGAACCCGGGCAGCTTCGATAGAGAGCTGAAGCAGGTTTCCCTTCTTTGTTTCCACACAATGAGTGATGGCGTCGAGTGCTCTACGTACCGCTTCGTTATCGCGGCCTGATTTCAGAGCATTTAGCCTTTCAATCTGTTGCTTGCGAACTTCAGTATTATCCACCTCCAGAATATCTATGGGATCTTCATGATCGAGACGATAACGGTTTACACCAATAATTGCCTGAACATTGGAGTCGATACGAGCTTGTGTACGGGCTGCGGCCTCCTCGATGCGCATTTTTGGGATTCCAGTTTCTATTGCTTTTGCCATTCCACCCAGTTTTTCTATCTCCTGGATAAGCTCCCACGATTTTTCCACCAGTTCCTGGGTGAGTGACTCCACATAGTATGATCCGGCCCATGGATCGACCTGGCGGGTGATCTGCGTCTCTTCCTGAATATATATCTGCGTATTTCGTGCGATGCGTGCAGAGAAGTCAGTCGGCAGGGCAATGGCTTCATCGAGGGCATTGGTATGGAGCGACTGGGTGTGTCCCAGAGCGGCAGCCATAGCCTCGATACAGGTACGTCCCACGTTGTTGAAGGGATCCTGTTCGGTGAGCGACCAGCCAGAAGTCTGTGAGTGTGTGCGTAGTGCCATCGACTTTGGGTTCTTCGCGCCAAAACTCTTGACGATCTTTGCCCACAGCAAGCGTGCCGCACGCATCTTGGCTATCTCCATAAAGTGATTCATGCCGATGGCCCAGAAGAACGACAGGCGCGGGGCAAATGCATCAATATCGATGCCGGCATTGATACCTGCGCGAAGGTACTCAATTCCGTCGGCCAGGGTATAGGCCAGTTCAATATCTGCTGTAGCGCCTGCCTCCTGCATATGGTATCCCGAGATGGATATGGAATTGAATTTTGGCATCTTCTGTGAGGTAAACTCAAAGATGTCGGCAATGATCTTCATCGAGAATTCCGGAGGGTAGATGTAAGTGTTACGAACCATAAACTCTTTCAGAATATCGTTCTGGATGGTTCCTGCCATCTCTTCCAGCTTTGCACCCTGTTCCTGTGCTGCTACGATATAGAATGCAAGGATGGGCAGTACGGCACCATTCATGGTCATGGAGACCGACATCTTGTTCAGGGGTATACCATCGAACAGTATCTTCATATCTTCCACCGAACAGATGGAGACTCCCGCTTTTCCCACATCGCCCACTACCCTCTCGTTGTCAGCATCATAGCCACGGTGCGTGGGAAGGTCGAAAGCCACGGAGAGTCCTTTTTGTCCCGAAGCCAGGTTGCGGCGGTAGAAGGCGTTTGACTCTTCTGCTGTGGAGAAGCCGGCATACTGACGGACGGTCCAGGGGCGCATCACATACATGGTGGAATAGGGCCCGCGTAGATATGGAGGTATCCCGGCGGCATAGTTCAGATGCTCCATCCCTTCTAGATCTTCTTTTGTGTAGACCGGTTTTACCGGAATCTGCTCCGGTGTAATCCAGTCGGCCCTGATCTCATTTTTTTCAGCCCATCCGGCCACATCGGTCGAATAAAAACCGGCTGTTTGAATATCGATATCTTTAAAATTTGGTATCATTGGATTTTTGTTTTTTAATCATTTTTTCTGTCCGCCTGATTATTCAAACGGTTATGACGGAATCATATGAATGCTGCAATAACATTTCCTGCGACCAACAACAGGCTGAACGTCAGTACCAGTTGAGCCGTATGGGTATCAAGAAAACGGATTATGCCCAGATTGTCCATGGTGGCCTTCTTCATCAACCTTATATTCCTTATTGCGAGAGGGAAGCTGAGGAGGACCAAGAATGCGGGGGTAGGCAGAATCTGCATCATTACCATAATAGCAATCAACAGATAAGCTGCAAGCAGCATGGTCTGATAACAGATCTGAGATCCTTCAAGCCCCATGTTCATTGCCTGCGTGCGTATGCCTGCTGACTTGTCCTGCAGCATATCCCTGGTGTTGTTGGCATGCAGTATTGCAACTATAAGAAGTCCGACAGGAGTGCTCACAGCAAGCACCGGCCATATAATCCGGGTAGTCATAACATAAGCAAGCCCCAAAGCTATAGCCAGTCCGTAACAGATGAAGATAAGCAGATCTCCCAGTGCTATATACTTGAATTTGTAATAGAACGTGGAACTGATTACTCCGATAGCTCCGATAACCAGTAGCGGAAGGCCTGTATTAACCAGGAGGAAGATTCCAATTGCAATGCCGGCAAAAAGTAACGAATAACCATAGTAGAGAACAATCTTAGGCTTAAAGATGCCCTGCACTATTAACCGTGGTGGGCCTGTCTTCTCTTTTTTGTCCACGCCGCTCACAAAGTCGTGATACTCACCTATCAGGTTTCCCGACAAGTGAAATATTACGGCACCGATAAGCCCCAGTATACCAAGTCCCCACTCTACCTCAGCGACCTCTCCTCTTTTGAAGAGATAAAACACATAGGAGGCTGCTATAAGAGCCGGTGAGGCCGATGCAGGTACTGCCCACGGGTGAGCTACTATGATCCACTCTTTTAGTTTCGGCATTTTGTAAAATGATCGATTGTGAATTGTCTGTCTATAGTAGTTTATTATTAAACTCTTTCAATGTCTCAAGCACGTTGCTGCGTACATTGATGAAATGCTCAATTCCTACCGCTTTGAGGGCGTCCATGCAGGCGGGAGCACCAGCCACCACGAACAGCTCTTTTCCATCTTTGAGCAGGTTATAAGCTTCGGGTGCGAGGGTGGCATACTCATCATCGGAGGAGCAGAGCACCACAAGATCGGCGCCTATTTTACGGGCGGCTTTCACGCCCTCCTCCACCGTGTTGAAGCCAAGGTTATCGATGATCTCATAACCGGCACAGGCAAAGAAATTGCTCGAGAATTGAGAACGTGCAAGGCGCATAGCCAGATTACCGATGGTAAGCATAAATGCTTTGGGCCTTTTACCACTAAGTTCAGTTGCAAGTCTCAGTTCGTTGAAAGCATCGGCCAGGCGTACGGAGTTGAGTTTCTTTAATTGTGTATGAGAACTGCCGCTTCCACAGCCGCAACCGCTATCCTCTGTATTATTCTCAATCTTATCACTCATCAGTTCTGTGAAATTTGGATACTGATTGGTCCCCAGCAGTATCTCTTTTCGACTCGCAAGAGCGTTGAATCGGGCTTCCGCCGAGGTGTTGACAGCATCCTGTACGGTCCCGGCCTTCAATGCATTGTAGAAACCTGTATCTTCGGTTTCGAGAAACAGTTTCCAGGCCTGCCGTGCCAATGATGCGGTAAGTGTTTCTATATAGTAGGAACCTGATGCGGGATCGGTTATCTTATCGAAATGGGCCTCCTCCTTGAGCAGCAGCTGCTGGTTCACGGCAATACGTTTGGCAAAAGCAGAGGGCGACTCGAATGCCTCATCGAAGGGGCGGACTGTGAGTGAATCTACCGCACCAATGGTTGCCGACATGGCTTCCGTTTGAGTACGGAGCAGGTTCACATAAGGATCGTAGAGCGATTGGTTGAAACTTGAGGTGGTAGCGTGTATATTCATTTTCGCGGCGCATCGGCAAGTCCCGTCGGCTGCTTTATTGTCGCAATCGTGCGGGCATGGTGGCTTATAAGCATTCACAATCTCTGCCCACAACCAGCGAGCAGCGCGGAATTTTGCTATCTCCATGAAATAGTTGGAGCCTACGCCAAACTTGAACTTTATCTTTTTGGCAGCAAGTGACGGCTCAATTCCGTTTTCTATCAGCTTTGACAATACCTGATTCCCGTAGGAGAGGCTATAGCCCAACTCCTGGTAACTATAAGCCCCGGCATCGTTCATCCTGTCTCCGGTGACCGTGATTGCACGGTATCGCGGAAGCGGAGCGGTGATTTTCACTATTTCCACCACCTTCTCTGCCCAGTTGGGTTCGTCAACTCCTTTCTTAAGTATCTTTCTGAATGGATCGAACTCTATTGAGCCAAAGCAATCCATCAGATTCAGGTTCTGCGCACCCACATAATCGACTACCAGTTCAGCCAGGCGAATTGAGTGAGAGACACATGTCCTGAAGTTAAGCTCTACCTTGTCCGGGGCAATCCCTTTTAGCAATATCTCCAAATTTTGAGCAGAAAGCTCATTATCGGGTAGGTGAAAGCCGAATGAGGTGACTCCCCTTTCAAGCAGCGAAAGTGCCTTTTTGTTGGCTTCGGCAAAATCTTTCACGTCAATTTCCTGACGTACATACCATACATTATCCTTTCTTGTACCACGTACATAGGGAAATTGTCCCGGCAGGCTTTCGGCTGCAAGGAACCCTTCAATATCCTCAGCACGATAAAAAGGATTCACATCAAACCCTTCATTGGTTTTCCAGACCAGTCTTTTACGGAAGTCAGCCCCTTTCAGGTCTTTTGTGATAACTTCCATCCACTCTTCAGTGGAGACGGGAGAAAAATCGGCGAAAAGTTTCTCTCTCTGACTACTCATACATCTACTTTTTATTTATTATTTTCAGGTTTTTCCTGTAATTTGTTTTGAGGTTTTTAAAGAGTACAAAAATAGATTATTTTGCGCTCTTTTAAAAGAATTTACCAGCTTATTACCACTTTTAAGACGGAGGTTACCGGGTGTTCTTCAATTCGCTCAGTAGCCCGGTAATTTTTTCTGTAACAGCCTTTACATAGCGTTCACCCTTTTCGGCTGTCGATTTCTTGGGGTTGCCGATGCCGGTATCCGACGAGATCTCATCCCAGTGCCGGGGCATCCACCCTGTTTTACTATCAACAGCAGCTATTCTGCCTGGCCTCACCGCACCGTCTCCAGCCCTCTCCATCGATACCAGCTCTGGATGGTAGTGTAGCATTACCGATGTCTCCTGTTCACCCGCATGATCATCGGGTTGCTCTTCGAAAAAGCCACTTGTAGGAACAACGGAGTACCAGTCCACCACAACGATGCGGATATCGGGATATTGCATGGCCAGATCACGCACGTAGGGCTTGAAGGTGTTTCCTCCATGGCCGTTTATGATCATAAGATCTTTAAAACCCTGAATATGGAGTGATGTCACGATATCCTGCAGTACGGCCTTCTGTGTCTCGCTCCGCGTGTGAACACAGAAGGGCTTGTTCCATTGTCCCGTGTTTTGTGAACCTAAATAGACGGGTGGCATTACCATACATGTAACCCCCTTCTTGTATGCTTCTTCAGCACAATCGCAGGCAATCTCGTAAGAGAGGATGCAGTCGGTCAGATAGGGCAGATGGTAGTTGTGTGGTTCAACAGCTCCCCATGGGAGTATTGCAATGTCGTACTTGTGTTCCAGGACTTCTCCATAGTTTGTAGCAGGAATACGAAGAAAACTACTTTTTGGCATAATGAAATAATTTAAATTAACTACATAGATATCAGTCCGTTACGGAGACAGTAGAAAGTGAGTCCCGATACAGTTTTGATACCTGTTTTGGCTATAATATTCTTGCGATGTGTTAGTACCGTATTGTGACTGATATTGAGCTTCTCCGCGATCTCCTTATTTAATAATCCCTGAACGATTAGCAAAAGTATTTCTGTTTCCCGGCTTGTAAGGCGGTGGCCGTTACCATTCTGTCTGACGGCATTCTCATCGGTTATAGCGTTTTGCAGTTGACGTATACCAGATGAGTTCAGTTCATTAAGTTTAGGGAGGAGAACCTTATCGCGCAACCTGTTATGTACCGCGAGATCTTTCTCAAATGAGTGAATTGAGAAGATCACTGCATAGCTGAGATTTTGATTATAATCCTGCGAAATGTGCTTTATAAGAATGTTCTTAAGGTCATGAAGCAGATCGTCAGGAAAATCATCATCGTAATTGTCGATATCGCTAAGATAATCAGTCATCTTTTGCTTGAACTTCAGAAACAATGTTTGAAGCATACCCAGCTCTTTGCTTTCAGAGCCGCTAAGGGCGATAAACGCGTTCAGGTGTTTCTCGATATTGGGGACTAGCTCATGGATATAATTATCAACTGTATGGCGGAAATAACTTGCTATTGACTCCGCATCGAAAAGCGAAAGTGATGCATCGGGGATATAGGTCTCATCGAGATAAACATTAAGAACAGTCAGAATAAAATCGGGGTTGAGGCGGTGTTCCCTACAGAGGTCGCCCACACTCTTGTCACCAACACCTAAACGTATTCCAAAACGGTTCAGTACAGGGATCAGTTCATTGTGCTCCGCAAGCACGTCTGCCACAACACTATGTTTATTCAACAATGACACCAGGATTCTTAATTTTTTGATTTTGACCTGTCGGCAAATTTACTGCTGCGCCTATGCTCCTGATAAAAGTGACGGAAAGTATCCACAGGATGGAGAATAAGCATCCGTGGCCCTGCGGCACGCATAACCTCTTTGATCTTCATGCGCATCTCTTCCTTGTAACAATGTATCGGGCACATGGCACAGGTGGGTTTTTCTTCACCATAAGGGCAACGCTCCAGTCGTTGAAACGCGTACAGGCGCAGGCTTTCACACTCCCCACACAATTTCCCATTGCCGGAGTGTCTGGATCGGCAATAGATCGCGATCATTTTGCTGACAACCTTTTTTTCTCCTTCGTTCATTAACCCACAATTAAGCGAATTGTAAAAGTAGCGATTTTCTTTTTCCTCGCCAAATTACATTGCTGTTTTCATCTTGGGCTCGCCCGTTATTAACAGTTGCTGGAATGGATAAACAGGTCAAAAGTGAGGAAGATATTACCGTTTGGAGCTATCGCTCTGCAGTTGTACCGTGCGCATCTGCCTCAGAATATGTGCCTGCCGTTGTTTGATATATGGAGAAGGAGCTTTGGAGCTAAATTTCAAAGGGTTGGGCAGTGTAGCCGCAATCAGTGCCGACTGGCTTTCCGAAAGTTTTGCGGCGCTGGTACTGAAATGTTCCCTTGCCACAGCTTCGGCGCCATACACTCCTTTACCCGTTTCCATGCAGTTCAGATAGACTTCCAGAATCCGGTCTTTCGGCCACAGAAGCTCTAAAAGTACTGTGAAGTAAGCTTCCAACCCTTTTCTGAACCACGATGAGCGTGGCCATAAAAAGAGGTTCTTTGCCGTTTGCTGGGTTATGGTACTTGCGCCGCGTGCTTTTTTTCTGGTTTTATTCTCATCTATCGCTTTTCGTATCTCTATTCTGTCGAAACCTTTGTGTGAATAAAACCGTTGGTCTTCCGATGCTATCACTGCCCGTTTAAGGTTGTCGGAAATAGAATGGAAAGATACCCAGCGATGTTTTATCCGGGGTTTCTCACCCTCCGCCACAGATTGAACGGCTCTGATGACCATGAGAGGAGTAACATATACCGGTACAAACCTGAAGATACCCACTCCTCCGGCAGATAGAATAAAAAACCACAAAAGCAGTTTACCGAAAAATCGAAATAGTTTTTTCATTGTTCACCGTCCCACGTTATTAAAGGGTAGGACAAAGTTAGACAAATTTTTTTTCCTCACCTGAAACAGCAATATATTATTTAAAATGATATGTTTGAATACACTACTAACAGTCTCTTTCATTCCATTCGGGCCAAGCTGTTGTTGATATTTGATAAATTGTAAATAATCATTTTTTATATTCATGGCTTTCGCAACAGATTCATGTATTGTGAAATGTTGATTACCGATTGTTTTATTTTAGGGATTATTGCCTTTTCTTTGTCAAGAGATATACTCCTCCCGGTTCTTCTTCGATATGATAATTACGGTTCAGTTCAATGACCCAGCCATCTCCTTTTATACTGTCTTCAGTGATCTCAAGCGGCTCAGGCACAATTACCCAGCGCCAGTCGGTTCTCAGGAGAGCTCCTCCCCTTTCCACGGTGAGTATGCCCCAGTTGTCGCTAATCTGAACGGTTGGATATATTGTACCCTCATCCTCATCGAGAGGAATAAGATTTTGTGGGTTGAACGACATGTTCATCTTCTCCAGCCTGATCTCAAGATGGGGCTGATCGAAGAATTTCCTCCGGTAAGTATCAAGAAGAGCGCTGTTTGATATCTCTCTTTTCATCTCCTCATCAGCAATAACCTCTACTTTGTAATCTTCAGCTACCTGCTTTACATATGACTGCAGCAATATGCGCATATCCATACCAAATGCATCTATAAACAGCTCTGTAAGATTTGTCTCCATATCTACTTGCCTGTTCCAGTTGTTGTCTTTCCGATATAGAAAGAAGCCATATACCGGCACTGTTTCATAGGCGAACGACCGCACGAAAGTAGGTGTCTTTTTGAACGCGCTCAACCGGTTTATCAGGTATTGCCTCCATTGCCATTTGTCCCGGCCGCTCATCATCTGCCCTGTATAGGTAGCAAGCCCTTCGAGCAGCTCCAGGTTGTTTTCAGACGTCCCGGAGCCTCTGTAAAGAGTGTGGCGGAACTTTCTGAAAATAAGAGCATTCCGCAGATGCTCCAAAGCCCTGTTGATCCTCCCAGATTTGAGTGCTGCCTCCAGGGCAGCCAGCTCAAGACGCAGGTACAACCTCCCATCTTTTTGATCGAGATGGATATTTTCTTCTCTCCGTGTGCGAAAACCGAGGGCGGGTTGGGCAACATGAAACAGTTCATGAGTGATAAGATCGATACGGTCGAACCTGTTTTCGGGCAACGGAAGCATTATCATGGCCCAGTGCATGCCACCCCACTCGACATCGGTGTTGGAAAGTATTACATCTTTTGGTAATATGCCCCTATAGATGCTTCCATGGGGCAGTAGAGATCGCCCCTCATCGGGCCGGTTGGTATAGATCTCCCTGGTAACAGGATCGACAAACATGATGGGACCATATATATCCTTGTCCCAAAGGGCTTTGTGTTTTAATGTTGCTTCCGCAACCTGCCTGAAACATAAAGATATTGAGTCCGAAGAGTACTTAAATGCATAAAGTGGTTCAGCTTCAGTACCCGGGTCAATGGATTTTTGAGTTGTAATTGGCCACCCGGCAAGGTTTCCCGTTGGAGGTTTGCTACAATGTTCCACCGGCTGCTGGAGCAGAGAAATATGACTCACATAATAAAGTGCAGCAGCTGTAAAGAGTCCCGCAAACCATATGCCTGTTAGATATTTCATTTCTCTGCTGCCTGAATTGGTGTTTTATTTACTCTGCATTACTCTTGCCGATAAGCGGGTAACCCATTTACGGGGAATGAGACGAATGCCAAAAGGGGCTATCTTGTTTGCAGCACCATGAATAACCACGGATTTACCTTTCATCATTGCCCTGTATCCCAGTTCTGCCACCTCTCTTGGATTGGCAATTTTCACGTTCTTCACTAATTGAGATGCATGCATCTTAGACTCATCCCCGAAATTAGTTTCGGTTGGGCCGGGACATAGCGTGGTAACTGTGATGTTGTCCCTCTTCAGCTCATATTCCAGTGCTTCTGAAAGCATGAGAACAAACGATTTGGAAGCGAAATAAACCGCCATCATGGGTCCCGGCTGGAAAGCGGCAGTTGATGATACGTTCAATATCTTACCCCTCTTTCTGTCTCTCCACTCCTGCACGAAAAGGTGGGTCAGGTGCGTAAGGGCGGTTACGTTGAGAGCGATCATCTTCTCATAGCGCTCCCAGGGTGTACCGGAGAAAACGCCATAGTCGCCGAAACCGGCGTTATTAACCAGATATTCGACTTCAATCTTTTTCTCTTTCAATTCGTTGAATAACTCCTGTGCAGCTCCTGACAAAGAAAGGTCTTTAACGATAATATGCACGGAAACAGCATACTTAGCCTCCAGCTGCTCTTTCAACCGCATCAATCTATCTTCGCTTCGGGCAACTAGTACCATATTACAATCCTTCTCCGCAAAAAGAAATGCCATCTCTTTCCCGATACCTTTAGATGCACCTGTAATTAAAGCTGTTTTTCTCATGAACTCAACTATTTAGAACAAAATTAAACTTTTTTTTTCATGTAAGTCATATATACGGATATTTTTGATGAAAACAAAAGCATTGCAGTAATGGAAGATACTCTTAAAAAGAGCCTTCCGCAGTGTATTTCTGAAATAATTAATTAAACTGGGTTCTAATTGATGTGACGTACTCTGATTGTGATAACCGGAGTACGTCAGTTGTATTAAAAAAGGCAAAATAAGGCAGCAAAACAACGGGTTATAACTGATTGTTATAACTGGAGTACGTCAGTTTTATTAAGAATTCACAAAAATGCGGGAACAGTTTTTATGCCCCGAGCATGTGGTGGCACACATTGTTGCCGGAATTATTTTACTCAAAGCATAGTTTTTTTTACTTAGAGTATAACTTGCAATACTTCGGTATTTTTTTTAAATAGTTCTTATAATTCACTGAATATCAATAGAGTATGGCGCTCCTTGAGGATCTGGCATAAATCGTTGACTGTCAGTATTATAAATGAAGTTTTAACGAAGCATTATAACTTGGCTACACCACATTTATTTCAATTCCGTCTTCGCGACTTGTCGATCCTGAGAAATATAAAGAGTAGTATGGTAAATCCCCAAAGTGATGAACCGCCATAACTGAAGAATGGCAATGGAATACCAATAACAGGCATAATGCCTATTACCATGCCGATATTTACCATGATGTGAAATATGAAAACACCTGTAACGCCATAACCATAAACACGCCCAAAAATGGTTGTCTGCCGTTCAGCAAGGTAGAGCAAACGAAGTACAAAAGCCAGCAGCATTAAAATGATGACGGCTGAACCTACAAAACCATGCTCCTCGCCGATTGTGCAGAAAATAAAATCGGTATCCTGCTCAGGTACATATTTGAGCTTTGTTTGTGTTCCGTTAAGATAACCTTTTCCCATTAGTCCTCCCGACCCGATGGCAATTTTGGACTGTCCCACGTGGTAACCCGCTCCACTAAGATCCTGCTCCATGCCAAGTGTGACTTTTATACGCATCTGCTGGTGCGGCTGAAGCACATTGTAGAACACATATTCCGCCGACTCGAGAAATGCAAAAGAACCGATCAAAAAGAAAAAAATATAGATATATGTCTTCTTCCAGTAGCGGAAAAATAGCAGCAGCAGGTAAAGGGCAGTTAACGAAAGGGCTATGATGGCAACAATGCCCCAATCAATTTTCACAGAAAAAAATGAAACTATAAAGGCAGCCATAAATGTTGAGGCAGCTATGAGCAGAATAATAAAGGCTACTTTATGCCGTTTCATATAATTCCACACCATTGCGGCTGAGAATATAATAATAAGAAGGATGGTAACAAATTCCCCCGTGGAGATGACCCCTATAAAGGTATCTGAAAACCTTATTCCAAGAATAAAGTAAACAATGGCAGCTATCCCCATGAAAAGGAATCCTCCCGGAAGCCCCTCCCTGTATAAAACAAGTATAAAGCTTAGGTATACCAGAGCAGTACCGGTTTCGCTCTGAGCTACGACCAATAACGCCGGCAACAGTATGATGCAGCTCACCAGCAGAATATTTTTGCGCTCCATAAGACGGAAGCCGTATGTATTGAATACTTTTGCCAGAGACAGAGCAATGATAAACTTCATGAACTCCGCTGGCTGCAGGCGTATGGGGCCGATGATAAGCCAAGAGCGTGATCCGTTAATATCTTGCGCGACCAGCAGGGTAACCAGCAACAATCCTATACCGATGAGATAAAAGACAAAAGCATATGTCTCATAAAAGCCCACGTCGATCTTCAGCAGGGCAAAAGCAAGTAGCAGCGATGAGCCTATCCAGATAAGCTGCATTCCAGCCCTGGTAGACAGGTCGAACATAGCAGTAGCACTCTCCAGATCGAAACTGGCAGCGTAGATGTTGAGCCATCCGAACACAACAAATATAAGGTAAAATATGACAGTGATTCTATCCACTTTCCCCTTTTCCTCTATATCTTTGCTACCCTTATAGATCATTTTTCTTTAAAGTTATCTGTTGCCTGAAGGCAGACTTCTTGTATATACATATGGCAAGATTTCACGGTTAATAATTGATGTCTCAAGCCATTTGTCGCTTTCGGGAATTTCGCCCCGGAAAAACTTCTGCAACATCAACCTCGCTACCGGTACAGCGTTGGTTGCACCAAATCGTCCGTTCTCAACTACCACCGCTATTGCTACCTGAGGATCATCCTTGGGAGCAAAACCCATGAAGAGTGAGTGGTCGTCGCCATGAGGGTTTTCAGCTGTACCGGTTTTGCCACAGACCTCCACAAGAGGTTCAAGGTAGATACCCCTGCAGGTACCTTTGGTCACCGCATCCGCCATCCCCTCTACCGTAACTTCAAAATGTGCCCTGCTTATACCTGAATCGTGCCTGGTAGTGTATGCCGGTTCCAGCACAGCTCCTTTCCGTTGCTTTACTACGTGTGGTGTATAAAAATAGCCTCTGTTGGCAATCATTGCTCCGAAATTGGCTATCTGCAATGGCGTGGCAAGTATCTCACCCTGTCCTATAGCGATAGAGATGATATTGTGCGCGTTCCAGCGTTCTGTTTTAAACACCTTTGAATAGAATTTGCTGTTCGGAATAAATCCTCTCTTTTCCGAAGGCAGATCGATTCCCAGAGGGTATCCGAACCCCATATCCACCATATGATCGCGCCATACATCGAAGGCCGACTGTACGTTTGCGTATTTCGCCCTGTTGCTAAGCATACCGTTCAATCCGTAGCAAAAGAAAGAGTTGCAGGAGGTAGTGAGAGCATACTGGACAGACAGAGGCGAGGCATGTCCGTGACATCCGGGGCGCCCTCCCAAAGGCGGGTAGCCTCCGAAGCATGAATAACGGGTCTCGGTGTTGATAATACCCTCTTCCAAAAAGATAAGCCCCTGAGTAGGCTTGAACGTTGAACCCGGCGGGTAGGTCCCCGCAATGGCTCTGTTGAAAAGCGGCTTAAACGGATTATTTTCCAGCTGCCGGTAGTTGGCGCTGAAGCTTTTTCCTGTCAAGAGAATTGGGTCATATGTAGGTGCCGAAACCATGCAGAGTACCTCACCTGTTTTGGGCTCAATCATCACTATACTGCCCACTTTGTTATGCATCAGCTGCTCACCGTAAGCTTGCAGTTCCAGATCAATAGCCAGTGTAAGGTCCTTTCCCGACCGTGCCGCTTTGTCGTACTTGCCGCCCTCATAGTGTCCCTGGACCCTTCCGTGTGCATCGCGAAGCAGTATCTCCACACCCTTTTCGCCCCGCAGATCCTCTTCGTGCGACAGCTCAATTCCCGACTTCCCTACATAGTCGCCTCTAACGTAATAGGGATCGGCGGCCATTTTATTTTTATCCACCTCTGCTATATAGCCAAGGATAAGTCCCATATTGGGGTAGTTATATTGTCGCTCCGTACGGCTCTGGATATAGACACCTGGGAATTTGTACAGTTTCTCCTGCAGCAGGCCGTACTCCTCCAAATCGAGCTGCGACATGAAAAGCTGTGGTGTATATGATGAGTATCCGGGGTTCTTTCGTCGATCTCGCATCTCAGCATCCATAGAATGAAAGCGGTCTATATTGATATTCAACGTATTGCAGAAATCAAGAGTATCGAACTGCTTCATTTCACGTACAACCATCATCACATCATATGTAGGTTTGTTGTACACAAGTAACTTGCCGTTTCGATCGTAAATGGCTCCCCTGGCAGGATAAAGCTCCCTTCGAAGGAAGGCGTTGCTTTCGGCATATTCACGGTACTTCGGGCTAAGCAACTGCAGGATGAACAGTTGTCCCAGATATATCAGCGCTATTATCACCACCACAGCGGCAATAGTATAGCGACGTTTTGACAGAGGGTTAAGATTGTTCACCAGGCCTTTTCC
Organism: Proteiniphilum sp. UBA1028; assembly: GCF_002316955.1. Lineage (NCBI taxonomy): Bacteria > Pseudomonadati > Bacteroidota > Bacteroidia > Bacteroidales > Dysgonomonadaceae > Proteiniphilum > Proteiniphilum sp. UBA1028. The sequence continues at coordinate 50,930 of NZ_DCEN01000062.1, read as the reverse complement.
TAAACATTAAACTATCCAAAGCAATAATGAGCAGTATTGATGCCACCGATGATGAGAGTATCCGAAGCAGCGTTCCTGCTAAATTAAAGAGTGTAAACGACTCAATAAGGAAGATGAGTGAAAGGTGCAGTAGTACCATGAAGACGGTAAATCGTATGAAAGGCCCTGCAGTAGTGTAGATGCCGGGAACAAACTCGTCGTATTCCTCTTTCTCAAAAAAGAGATCCATGATATTTTTTCTGAAAGCTGCGACGATGGTGGTTGCTGCAGCATTTATACCGGGGGTATTAAGAAAAATATCGATAATCAGCCCTAACAGGAAACCTGATATAATAACAAAGAATTTGTTTCTGCCCATTGGAAGTTTCAATAGGAAGTAAATATATAAAACCGGTGTAGTTATGCCAAACAGGCTTATCCTGTTCAACAGGAGAACCTGTAAAAGGATAAGCATAACAAACAGTACTATTTCATATATCGTCCTAACTTTCATAAGTTATAGAATCATGCAGGGTTCTTTTGTAAAAATGTATCTTTGAGAGCGGTGATAACTCCCCAGCTCGTTGTATCTGTCAAGTTGCTATTGCAGAAATGTTTTTATATAGCTTATTGTAATAATGTTTCTTCGAGAGCTTTCTGCTCCTCGTGATACAAATCGTTTATTACAAGCACATCTTGCAATGTATAGAAATTGGTTGCCAGCCTAATATTGAGCACGTTGAAGTTGTCGTCTCCCGATTCGCCTATACTACTCACGAAGCCGATGATAAGATTTTTCGGAAATATTCGTGAAAAACTTGTCAGCACTGTATCTCCTTCCCGGTAAATCTCATGTTTGGGTAACTCACGGAGTTGAGCATGTCGAACATTCTTTCCATCCCATGAGATGGAACCATAATTTTCGGAGTTCTTCATTTTTGCACTAAGGCGGAATTTAGGATTTATGACAGGTATAACAACCGAAAAATTCCGTGAAACATTGGAAACAACACCTACCACGCCACTCTGCGAGATAACACCCATATCGGGTTTGATACCGTGTGCGGTGCCCTTGTTCAGCGTAATAAAGTTATTGACCCCCGAAAAGCTGAGGTTCACCACCTCGGCTGGAATAAAGTCAAACTGAGACGGAGCTATACTATCGCTGATGAAAGCGTTAACCTCTGTAAGGCCATTACTCACCATTCTGTTTATATTCCTTTTTAGGGTATATATTTCATACTCCAGCCCCGCGTTGCGTGCCAGCAAAAGCTGATTGCTCTTTTTTAGATGAAAGAACGAAGTTAGATTTGAAGAAGCGGTGAAGCACCAACCGGAGATGCTGTTGGCAGAGGTTAGATATACACTCCGCTGGTAAGAATTATGCGTAAAAACGAGATAAAAGCTGAATGCAATCAGGAGGATTGCAACCAGCCGGTGACTATTTTTAATGATGAAGTTAAAGAGATTACGCATGCATACCAGACCATTGTATATAAATATGTGTCCAATAGCTTAAAGCTATAGTCCATCGTGGATTAACGCATTAAAAAAGAGAATTTATCAATATTCCTCAGCGCAATGCTTGTACCCTTTGCCACCATGTGAAGAGGGTCGTCCACCACCCTGAATTGGATACCGATTTTTTCGGTAAGTCTTCTATCCAATCCCCTCAGCAGCGAACCACCACCTGTAAGGTAGATACCATTGCGAACGATATCAGCATACAGTTCCGGGGGAGTCTGTTCAAGTGCACTGAGAACGGCTGAGTCAACTTTCGATACAGACTTCTCAATGCAGTGTGCTACCTCCTGATAGGAGACAGGCACATCCATTGGCAGTGATGTCATTCTGTTTGGCCCGTGAACGATAAAATCTTCCGGTGGATTATCAAGTTCGGTAAGTACTGAGCCTACATTTATCTTGATCTGTTCCGCAGTGCGGTCGCCAACTTTAATGTTGTGCTGGCGTCCCATATAATCCTGTATATCTTCGGTAAAATCGTCACCTGCAATCTTTATGGATTTATTGGAAACTATACCTCCAAGCGAGATGACAGCTATCTCGGTTGTTCCCCCGCCTATATCAACAATCATGTTTCCTTCGGGAGCTTCTACATCGAGCCCGATACCCAGTGCAGCTGCCATCGGCTCAAAAATCATGTACACATCGCGTCCTCCGGCATGTTCGGCCGAGTCGCGAACGGCACGTATCTCCACCTCTGTGCTTCCGGAAGGGATACAGATAACCACCCGAAGCGAGGGATTAAAGAGCCAACCTTTATTTTTATTTGCCATCTTTATCATACCCCTTATCATCTGTTCAGCAGCGTCAAAGTCAGCAATTACTCCGTCACGCAGGGGCCTTACCGTACGAATATTTTCATGTGTCTTACCATGCATCTGTCTCGCTTTTTCACCCAATGCAATCATTTTGTCGGTTTTGCGATCCAGTGCTACAATGGAGGGTTCGTCAAGTAAAATCTTTCCCGCGTTGTTCACAATAACAGAATTGGCCGTTCCCAAATCCATTGCCAGCTCCTGTGTAAATGAAAATAAACCCATAATATATCTGTTTAAGCTATTGGTTGCAGCTGTATTGTTTAATCTCTTTATTAATGCTTGAAATGTCTGATCCCGGTCTTGACCATTGAAATGCCATTTTTATTGCAGTATGCCACTGACTCTGCATCACGAATTGATCCTCCGGGCTGGATAACGGCTGTGATACCAGCCTTGTGTGCTATCTCCACACAGTCGGGAAATGGGAAGAAAGCATCGCTTGACATTACCGCCCCATGCAGATCGAAATGAAACGTGCCGGCTTTCTCGATAGCCTGTTTCAGAGCGTCAACCCTTGATGTCTGCCCGGTACCGCTGGCAATAAGCTGTTTATCCTTTGCCAGGACAATAGCGTTGGATTTAGTATGTTTTACCAGAATATTGGCAAACAGCAGATCGTCAGCCTCTTTTGCGGAAGGAGCCGTTTCAGTCATCACCTCCAAATTGTCAGCAGTCTGCACAATTGTATCTTTTTCCTGCACCAGCGCCCCATTGAGTACTGAGCGGTATTGCATTTTCTGAGCAGCTTTCTCTGCCGATTTAAGCACCAAAATTATACGATTTTTCTTTTGAAACAAAATATCCAGTGCATCTTTATCATATCCAGGTGCTATGATAACTTCAAAGAATATCTCATTGATAGCTTCCGCAGCCTCTTTATCGACCTGCCTGTTGGTCACTACAACACCTCCAAAAGCGGAAACCGGGTCGGCAGCCAAAGCTGCCTTCCATGCCTCCTTTACGGTTGGCCGGCAAGCCATGCCGCAGGCATTGTTATGTTTAAGTATGGCTAATGCAGTTTCGTTGAAATCGGAAATCAGGGAGATAGCAGCATCTATATCGAGTAGATTGTTATATGATATCTCCTTGCCATGCAACTGTTCGAAGATCTCATCAAAGTCGCCATAAAAATATCCCTGCTGATGCGGGTTTTCCCCGTAACGGAGCTGCATTGCATCGTCTTGGGTTATACGCAGCGCAGAGTGGTTCCCTCTGTCGAAATAGTTAAAAATTGCCGAATCGTATTCTGAAGATACTTTGAATGCTTCTCCAGCAAACCGTCGCCGGTCTTCACAATCTGTAACTCCATTTTTCTCTTTCAGCAGGTTAAGCAGCGGTTTATATTGATGTTTTGATGCTACGATGAGAACGTCCTTGTAGTTTTTTGCTGCACCGCGTATAAGTGAGATCCCTCCTATATCGATCTTCTCAATTATCTCTTCCTCAGAGCCTCCCGCTGCAACCGTTTCCTTGAATGGATAGAGGTCAACTATCACCAGGTCGATTGAAGGTATGTCATAAGATTTCACCTGTTTCCTGTCTGATTCATTATCGCGCCGGTAGAGTATGCCTCCAAAAATTTTAGGATGCAGGGTTTTTACTCTTCCGCCCAGTATAGAGGGGTATCCGCTTACATCTTCCACAGTTTTACATTCATAACCCAATGATTGGATAAATTCCTGCGTTCCGCCGGTTGATATAAACTTGATCCGTAAATTGTTTAGTTGCTGAAGTATCTCTTCCAATCCCTCTTTATGATATACAGAGATGAGAGCTGTTTGAATTGTTTTTGACATTTTCTGCCTTATTGACACGTTATTTTTGAAATGAGTACAAAGGTAATAAAATCTCTCTCTCTTTCCCGAGATTTGAGACATTAGTTTTGTGAAAATATGAGAAAATAGGGCTCCCTCGGGATTCACTCTAGTCTCAATGCAGGAAAAACTTATTAGCAGTCCTTTTATTTCTTTTTGGACCTGCCGGAATAAGCTGCAGAGTTATCTCTTTTTATTCTTGAAAATATTATCTGAAGAAGAGCAGGGTGAATATTCTTTTGTAAGGCCTTCGGTCGCGGGTTTAAGTTTTATTGTCAGCTGAAGGTCATCAGCTTTTCCGTATTTGTAATTTTGCCTTTCCCCGTTTTGGCCTTCAACATTATCGTTCCAGATACTTGAGATGGTCTCTTTTGCATTTCTTACAACCTGTGAGCGTTGAATAAACCTCTCCGTTATTCCGGCGAGTCTGCCAGCCGATTCCTTTGCAAAAGCAGATATAAAATCATTAAGCCCGTTAAGCATTTCCTCCTCCTTCTCTGCTGCATCTTCCAGCTGATCTTCGTTGCCGCAGTAATGTGCAAGAATCATCTCAATCCCCGGTTCAGACAGGTTAGACATTATCATACCGGTCAATGCCGTTGCATCGGGGATGGTAATGAATGATCTTGTCCACCCCGGCAGATAACCGGCAAAAGAGTGGTGATATTCGTTTACAAACCCGGTTAACACCTCTCTGAGCCCGCGCTCAACCGACATAAGGGCATGAGACTTAAAATCTGTTCCATCGGGAAGAGGATAGTTAATCCCTTCAATATGTTTTGTTTCAATATGAAGCGAGTCCCCATTCTTCTCTACAATCCTGTAGGGACAAGGATATGTAACTACAGATCCGGTTTCCACTTCGTACAAAATGTTGCCGTCGGGACTTTCAACCATTGAAATATCTGATGAGTGAAAGTGTCCCGTGAACAATATGTTTATTCCATATTCAATAAATTTCTTCTGCACATCTTTGAAGTTATCCACCATATAGGGCGCAGCAAAGTATCCCTGATGTGCAAAGTGTTCCACAACATTGTGATGTATCATTACAAGCACCTGCTTACCAAGTAATTGAGCGACCTGCATCTCGGTACGCAGCCATGCCATAGTTTCGGGCTTAATGGCGCCGTGAGTAATACAGTAGTCGTCTTCATCACCTTTGGCAATGAATCTGTTGTCGTAGTACCTGCATGCGTCAATGCACAAAACTCTTAATCCATTTACCGGCTCACTTACGTAGCTCAAAGAGTGCTCATCGCGACTGACAGCTCTGCCGTAACCATAATCTTTATAAATTGCTGCAAAATCATCAGCCGAGATTGTCGCTTCCTTGCTGACTGTATCGCCACGAAAACTTACAGCGTTGGGGTTGTTTATATCATGATTTCCTGGAACGACCAGCACCTTTATCCCTTTTTCACGTAAGGGACTGAGCAGCTCTGCCACCCCGAGGTGGCTTGCCAGTTCCCCATCCTTTGTCAAATCTCCCGGTATAAGAACAATATCGGGGTTTTCTGACAGAAGATATTGCACAGCCTGCTTAAGTATGGCATCACTCTCAAGAATCATTTTCCTGTCTCCGTTGAGATAGTCATCCAGAGCTTTTCCCCTTTCAACAATCAGTGACGGATGGCTGTAGTGCAGGTCGGAAATAACTCCAATTCTTACTTTTTGTGCGATTAAAGGAGTGTTGAATGCAAAAAGGAGTAATGTAACAACATTTATGAAAAAAATACCGCGTATCTGATCATAGCGTGATCTTATCATGTAATTTTTTATTTTAACTGAATTGACACCTTGTCTCAGGCTAATGATTTACAAAATATTATACCGGTACAGGCCTCCCTGGTTAAGCTGATTAGTAGTTTAACTCGGCCCCATTTCGGTAACAGTTGTCCGCACCGGACTCCCTGGTTAAACTGATTAGAATTTTAACCTGCCAAAATGTTAAATAACACACTATTAGTTGCTGCTGAAAAACTAACAACGCAAACAGACAGCAACAGCACTGTTAATATTGATTCGGGTGTGCATAACAATTTCCCCGAAGTTGAATTAGATCAGCAACATTCCTTTTAAAAATTATACGGGAGTGTCACATCACGCGACACTCCCGTATGTAAGCTCTTTCTTCCTAAAAACGGAAAACCTTATCTCACTTCCCAACCCAAAGCGCTGGCACCTAGAACGGCTGCATCGCTTTCTTTGAGATCGGAAAACATTAATTTAACCTTATTCCTGAAGATGGCAAGAAGGTTTTTCTCCATACTTTCACGTATAGGGTTCATGATAAGGTCGCCTGCTTTGGAAAGTCCACCAAACAGAATTATCGCTTCCGGGCTGGAGAATGCCACAAAATCGGCAAAAGCCTCGCCCAGCATCTCTCCAGTGAAATTAAATATTTCTTTAGCCATATTGTCACCTGCAATTGCTGCGTCAAACACATCTTTTGATGTGATGTCTTCGGGTGGAATATTACGGAGACGGGTTGGCACATCGGGCCTCATCTCAAGATATTCACGTGCTGTACGCGCCATTCCTGTGGCAGAAGTGTAAGCTTCGAGACACCCTGATCGGCCACAACCGCAAAGACGGCCGTTGTTACGGCGAACGATAACATGTCCAAGCTCTCCTGCAAAACCGTCGTGCCCGTAAACCAGCTGTCCGTTAACCACTATACCGCTCCCGACACCGGTTCCGAGAGTTATCACAATAAAATCTTTCATTCCCCGGGCAGCTCCATAGGTCATTTCGCCTATAGCTGCGGCATTGGCATCATTTGTAAGAGCTACCGGTATGCCTATCCTGTCTTCCAGCATTTGAGCAAAAGGAATTACTCCTTTCCATGGGAGATTGGGTGCAAACTCTATACTCCCGGTAAAATAGTTGCCGTTAGGAGTACCTGCCCCAATTCCCTTAATCTGGTCTTTGGTGGCTGTCTCATTAATAATGTCGTTAATAAGAACAGTAAGCTCGTCAAGATAGTTCTCGACCTCAGAATGTTTGGCAGTTTTAATACTCCCGTTCATTAAGATCTGTCCCCTTTTATCTACAATGCCGACAACGGTGTTGGTACCACCTACGTCTATACCTATTACATAGGGTTTATCCATGATTTGTTATTTATTAAAAGTTAGTCAATGGTGATTGCAAAATATTATACCCGCAAATATAGGAATTTTTCGTTAAAGGTTTTCATTACTGAGTATTTATTTCTTTTTAATAATTCATTAAGCTTTCCCTTATGTTACAATTGCAAATGAATAGTGTAACTGAAATTGCCACCTATTCATCACTTAACAAAAAAGTTGCATATTTATAAATATGATTGTTATCCATTTCGGTTTATTTGTTTTATATTTGCAATTTAAAATTTACATTTATCGGATATTGCCCAATATTAACATCAATTTTCAGAATACTACGAAACAATATTAACAATAAGACAATACAGACAAACTGAGTCATGAACGAGATTAAATTTTATTTTGGGGAGAACATCCCTTTGGAACTACACAAGGTGCGAGTGGTGCAAAAGTTACATCTGGTGCCTATTGAAAGGAGACTGGAAGCCTTAAAGGAAGGGGGATTCAACACTTTCAGGCTAAGCACAAAAGATGTATTCCTTGACATGCTTACAGACAGCGGCACCAACGCCATGAGTGACAACCAGATGGGGGCAATGATGCAGGCCGATGATGCTTATGCAGGTTCTCAGAGTTTTTTCCGGCTGCAAAAAGCAGTGGAGGAGGTATTGGGTAAAAAATATTATCTGCCGGTACATCAGGGACGTGCCGCCGAAAATATTCTATCCAACGCCTACGTGAGAAAAGGCAGTCTGGTACCTATGAACTACCATTTTACCACCGCCATGGCACACATCACCCAGTATGGAGGAAAGATTGCAGAGTTATTGTATGACGAAGCCTATGTGATCAACTCTTCTCACCCTTTTAAAGGGAATATGAATATTGAAAAACTGGAAGATGTGATCAAGGTGCACGGTGCCAAGAATATCCCGTTTATCAGAATGGAAGCATCCACCAACCTTATTGGGGGACAACCCTTTTCGGTACAGAACCTGAGGGATGTAAGGGCTATTGCAGACAAATACGACATCAGGCTTGTTCTCGATGCAAGCCTGCTTGGCGAGAATGCTTACCTGGTAATCCAACGTGAAGAAGAGTTTAAAGATAGTTCTATGGGTGAAGTGATACAGATTATGACCGGCCTGGCAGATATTGTATATTTCTCGGCCCGTAAGCTGAGTTCTTCCCGTGGAGGAGGAATCTGTACAAATAACTCCGATATATACCGTGAACTGGAAGCACTTGTACCCCTATTCGAGGGATTTCTTACCTACGGAGGTATATCGGTACGTGAAATAGAGGCGATGGCTGTAGGATTATACGAGACACTCGACGAAACGATGATTAGTCAAAGTCCCGACTTTATCGCCTACTTGGTGAATGCGCTCGATGCACACGGAGTTCCCGTGGTGAAACCCGCCGGAGTATTGGGAGCCCACGTGGATGCGATGAAGGTGTGCGAGCATATACCGCAAAAAGAGTACCCCGCCGGTGCACTTGCTGCAGCACTGTTTCTTATTTCGGGAATTCGAGGTATGGAGCGCGGCACAATCTCAAACCAGCGGGACGAATATGGTAACGAGACATATGCCGACATGGAGCTGTTGCGACTGGCTGTTCCCCGTCGCGTATTTACCCTTTCTCAGATTAAATATGTTGAGGATCGCATGAAGTGGCTATATGAAAACAGAAGCCTGATTGGCGGCCTCCGGTTCGTGTATGAACCGCCTGTGCTTCGTTTCTTCATGGGAGGCCTTGAACCGGTTAACGACTGGCCACAGAAGCTAATCGCCAAGTTTAAAGAGGACTTCGGCGAGAGCTTGTAATTGATCATATATGTGACAATTAACTGAACTTTTTAATATAAGATCAGCATAATGAGGCCGTTTTCGAACGGCCTCATCCGTTAACCATTATTCACTTTTATTTTAATGTAATAGCTGTTAAATTTGAAAGAATAATTGTACTTTTAGAAAATTATTCACGGCAAACAAATGTAAAATGAAACTAAATTCACTTATTTTGACACTGCTGCTGTCGTTTACTGCTTTGACAGCAGTACAGGCTCAACAGATCATCGCGCACCGAGGATACTGGAAAACAGACGGGTCCGCGCAAAACTCCATTACTGCACTGATGAAGGCCGATTCAATTCGTGTTTACGGATCAGAAGTGGATTTCTGGATCTCTTCTGATGGTGTACCGGTAGTGAATCACGATGCCACAGTTACCCTGAACAATGAAAAAATGATTATACAGGATACGCCTTTGGCCACATTGAGGCAGGTGAAGCTCTCCAACGGCGAGATACTGCCAACGGTTGAAGAGTACCTCGATGCATTCGCAGAATGCAAGCATACAAAATTAATAATTGAGTTTAAAACGCACAGATTAAAAGAGAGGGAAGACCTTTTGGCACAGAAAGTGATTGAGATGGTACGTAAACGTGGATTACAGGACAGAGTTGAATATATCTCGTTCGGAATAAATTTTGTTCAACAGGTAAGGAGGCTTGAACCTCAGGCTCATGTTTATTACCTCAACGGCGATATCTCTCCCGATGTGCTCCACACGATGGGTTTAAACGGATTAGATTATCACTATAATATACTGTATAAACGTCCCCAGTGGGTGAAGGCAGCTCATGACATGGGTCAAAAAGTGAACGTGTGGACCGTGAACAAACCGGAAGACATACAGAAGGTCATAGATCTGAAAGTTGATTTTATAACGACGGATGAACCGTTGCTGGTGCGTGAAATTTTACAAAAGCAATGAACCTGAAAGAACAGCTTAACCAAGCTGTCGAGATTGCGATATCAGCTCATGAAGGCCAGCTGGATACGCATAACGGACAGCCGTATATTGGACACCCTTTTCGTGTAATGAATGCAGGGCATACGCTTCAGGAGAAGATCGTGGGTGTGCTTCACGATGTGGTGGAAGACACCTCATGGACGCTGGAGAAACTGAGGGAGGAAGGTTTTTCTGATGAGATTGTTGATGGCATTGATGCCATGACATGCAGAGATAACGAAGAGTACGATGATTATATTCATCGTGTAATGAACAACCCCATAGCCAGGCGCGTTAAGCTGAACGATCTGACAGACAACATGGATATCCGCCGCTGGAACGAGGTCCCCTATCACGAACTGGCACGCCTGCAGAAATACCTGAAAGCATATAAGCAGCTCACAGAATAGCAAAGAAGTGGCCGGTATATATCTTCATATTCCTTTTTGTAAAACGCGGTGTATATACTGCGATTTTTATTCCGGGACCAACGAATCGCAGAAGAATGCGTTTCTTGAAGCGTTGTGCAGGGAGGCAGAGATTAGAAAGGCTGAGGTTACCGAACCGGTGCAAACAATTTATTTTGGCGGTGGAACGCCATCTCGACTGGATAGGAAGCATTTTGAACAGATTTTCGAAATACTGTTCGGTTGTTTTGAAGTTAATCCGGCAGCTGAGATAACCGTTGAAGCAAATCCCGACGACCTTACGGACGAATATATAAGCATGCTAGCTCAACTTCCTGTTAACCGGATAAGTATAGGCATACAGAGTTTCAACAACGACGAGCTGAAATTCCTGAGCCGCAGGCATTCAGCCGAACAGGCCGCGGAATCGGTGAAAAGATGCCAGCAGCAGGGATTCGCCAATATAAGTATTGATCTGATGTATGGATTGCCGGGACAAACCATGAAGATCTGGGAAAATAATCTGAAACAGGCTATAGGCCTAAATATTGAGCATATATCGGCTTACCACCTTATTTACGAAGAGAGAACCCGTATCTATTCCCTGCTTAAAGCGGGAAAAATAAAACCGGTGGACGAAGATGCAAGTACAGCAATGTTTGCATTGCTTATTGACATGCTTATATCGCAAGGCTTTATTCATTATGAGATATCAGCCTTCGGCAAGGAGGGTTATTTTTCACAGCATAACTCCTCTTACTGGAAGGGTGTGAAGTACCTGGGGCTAGGGCCTTCGGCACACTCATACGATGGCGATAACCGTACACGGAACATAGCCTCTCTTGATCGCTATATCAAAGGTGTATCTGCCGGATCTCCGGAGAGGGATACAGAGCACCTGAGCTTGATTGAAAAGTACAACGAGTTTATTATCACAGGATTAAGGACTATGTGGGGCATAGATCTGGAAGTTCTCAAGTGCAATTTCGGCAATGAGCTCCATCACTACTGTATAGGAAATGCACAAAAGTTTATCGACATGAAACTGCTTACAGCAGAAAATCACACCCTGAAGCTTACTCGCGAAGGCATTTTCATCTCTGACGGCATCATGAGTGACCTGATGAGGGTTTAGCTAAGCTTCACATACTGTGATATTGAAGAGTTGAACAGGAAATAAAATGGAATAAGTGGCCTGATGTGGGTTTAACTCAACCCCTCGACCTCTCCGTTGATTATGTCAATACGTTTTGCCTGCGGGTCTGCAGGAAGGCCGGGCATGCGCATCATCTCTCCTGCAATGGCTACAATAAACTCCGAACCCTGATTTATTACCAGATCATTAATTTTGAACCTGAAATCCTTCGCCACGCCATACCATCGCGGGTCTGCAGAGAAAGAGTATTGAGTCTTGGCCACACATACAGGCATTTTTTCAAGTGGTGTTCCTTGTATAAGTTTCAGTTTTTTAAGAGCCTTCTCACCAAGGACAACATCACGTGCTCCATAAATCAGTGTAGCCACTTTTGTAAGTTTGGTCTCAATATCATCATCTTCATCATAGGTAAACCTTAGTTCTTTCGATGGCCTGTTCTCGATAGCATCGACCACAGTGTTCGCCAGATCAACGGCTCCGGCGCCACCATTGGTAAACGCCTCATTAACTGCAAACGGCACACCTCTCTCTTCACAGAATTTCTGCACAGTATCAATTTCACTGGGAGTGTCGAAAGCATATTTGTTAAATGCCACTACGACCGACTGTCCGAAACTGTCAAGGTTGCAGAGATGTTTTTCCAGATTCTCAAGTCCCTTTTTCAGTCCCGCCATATCGGGTTCTTTAATCATTTTCTCAGGTGTGCCGCCATGCATCTTCAGTCCCTGCGCCGTTACCACAATAACAGTCAGCTTGGGACGCAGCCCACTCTTACGGCATTTAATATTAAAAAATTTCTCTGCTCCCAGGTCTGCTCCAAAACCTGCCTCTGTAATAACGTAGTCGCCATACGACATTGCCATTTTTGTTGCCAGAACCGAATTGCAACCATGAGCTATATTGGCAAATGGCCCTCCGTGAACGAAAGCGGCTGTATTTTCAGTGGTCTGCACCAGGTTGGGGTTTATGGCGTCTTTCATCAGCACGGTGATGGCTCCGGCCACTCCCAGATCTTTCACTGTAAAAGGCTCTCCACTCCTTTTATATCCCAACAGTATATTTTCTATACGCCGTCGCAGGTCGTCCTCATCTTCAGCAAGACAAAGGATAGCCATCAGTTCAGAAGCAGCTGTTATATCAAACCCCGATTCCATTGGTACACCATTACCCGGCCCCAATCCGGTAACAATATATCTAAGGCTGCGGTCGTTCACATCCAGTACACGCTTCCAAAGTGCATCCCTGATCTCATTACCACTGTCGAGTACCCGGTATATATAGTTATCCAACAGTGCCGAGATGGTATTATGTGCTGTGGTAACGGCATGAAAATCTCCTGTGAAGTGAAGGTTGATGTTCTCCATTGGCAGTACCTGTGCAAAACCGCCTCCGGCAGCACCGCCCTTCATTCCAAAAACCGGCCCCAGCGATGGTTCCCGCAATGCAACGATCGCCTTTTTTCCAATCTTGTTCAATCCCAGTGCAAGTCCTATGGATACTGTTGTTTTTCCGACACCCGCTTTTGTGGGGGTGATGGCTGTCACAAGAATAAGGTTGCTTTCATCTATCTTCTGTTGATTGATAAGGCTTACGGGCACTTTTGCCATATGTCTCCCAAAGTTGATTACCTCATCGCGAGGTATCCCGATATTTTCGGCTACATCTTTAATTCTTTTCAGTGGTGTTTCTCTTGCAATTTGAATATCAGTTTTCATAAAAATATTAATTTAGTGTTACTTGTATTATTTATCATGATTGTATGATTGTATGATTG
>NZ_DCEN01000062.1:34169-37422 GCF_002316955.1 Proteiniphilum sp. UBA1028 | reverse complement strand
TGTATGATTGTATGATTGTATGACAGTTCAGCCGGTTGTACCACTGTCAAATATTTTTTATCTTTTTTTCTCTTTGATCCTGACATCGCTATTCCCGTTGCTTTTTGTATCTCTCACAACATCACTTTTAACAAGTCCTTCCAGAATGATCAGCTGGTCCCTCAGCTGAGCAGCCTCAAGAAACTCCAGTTTTTTTGCTGCGGCCATCATTGCTTTACGGGTCTGTTCAATCTTTATCTTCAGTTCATCGGCTGAAGCATATTCACTACCGGGCTCTGCAGCTATGGCATAATAGCCTGGTTCTACGTAAGCTTTCGTCTCAACTGCCGATGTGTATTTTATACTCAATGCCGATGTCTGGGACTTCTTTATCTGTTGAGGTGTAATATTGTGCAATTCGTTGTATTTCATCTGCTTTTCGCGGCGGCGGTTGGTCTCATTGATGGTCATCTGCATGCTGTCAGTAATCTTATCGGCATAGAAGATCACTTTACCGTTAACATTTCGTGCTGCCCTTCCTGAAGTCTGTGTGAGTGAACGGTGAGAACGCAGAAAGCCCTCCTTGTCGGCATCGATAACAGCCACAAGCGATACTTCGGGCAGGTCGAGTCCCTCACGCAACAGGTTAACGCCGATAAGTACATCAAACAATCCGTTTCGAAGGTCATCAATAATTTTCACCCGTTCCAGTGTTTCCACGTCTGAGTGAATATAGTTACAACGGACATTATTACCGGCAAGATAGTTTGTCAACTCTTCAGCCATACGTTTGGTAAGAGTAGTCACAAGCACCCGCTCATCCTTCTCTACCCGTTGCTGTATCTCCTCCATCAGGTCGTCTATCTGATTAAGGCTCGGCCTCACATCGATGGGCGGATCGAGCAGTCCGGTGGGACGTATAAGCTGGTCCACAACGATACCTTCGGATTTTTCGAGTTCGTAATCGGCCGGTGTTGCACTAACGAAGATAATTTCGGGTGTGAGGGCTTCAAACTCTTCGAACTTGAGCGGCCTGTTATCGATTGCTGCGGGCAACCTGAAGCCATATTCCACCAGGTTCATCTTTCGGGAGTGATCTCCCCCATACATTGCGCGGATCTGCGGAATTGTTACATGGCTTTCATCGATAACAGTGAGATAATCATCAGGAAAAAAATCTAGCAGGCAGAAGGGGCGCGTACCCGGCAGCCGTCCGTCGAAATACCGTGAATAGTTCTCAATTCCTGAGCAGTATCCTATCTCTTTTATCATCTCCAAGTCGAAGATAACCCTTTCATAGAGCCTTTTGGCTTCCAGCGGCTTTCCTATCGACCTGAAAAATTCAACTTGCTTGCCAAGATCTATCTGTATCTCATCAACCGCTCTGAAGATACGCTCCTGGGTGGTAACAAAAAGATTTGCCGGAAAAATGCGGTACGAATCCAATCGCTCTTCGGTTACCCCGGTGAGCGGGTCAACCTGCTCGATACTCTCAATCTCGTCGCCCCAGAAGATAATGCGCACTATATAGTCGTGATATGCAAGAAACACATCAACTGTATCACCTTTAACCCGGAAGTTTCCACGATTAAAGTCAGCTGTTTCGTTGCGAGAGTATAGGCTGTTCACAAGCAGTCGCAACAGCTGGTCTCTATCTATAGACTGCCCTACCCTGACATCGATAGTTATTTTATTAAAATCTTCGGGATTACCTATGCCGTACAGGCATGAAACTGAAGACACCACTATTACATCATTTCTTCCCGATAGGAGTGATGATGTGGCAGCCAGCCTGAGCTTCTCTATTTCATCGTTAATTGATAGGTCCTTTTCAATATAAGTATCGGTCGACGGAATATATGCTTCCGGCTGGTAATAATCATAATAGGAAACGAAATACTCCACCGCGTTATTCGGGAAAAAACTCCTAAACTCGCTGTACAACTGGGCTGCCAGGGTTTTGTTGTGACTGAGCACCAGCGTTGGTTTATTTATCTGTGCAATTACGTTGGCTACTGTGAATGTTTTACCCGACCCGGTAACACCCAGCAGTGTCTGATATGGGACCTTCTGTCGCAGCCCCTCCAGCAGCGCTTTTATGGCTTCCGGCTGATCTCCGGTGGGTTTATATTGAGATGTAAGTTGGAATTGCATAGATAGTTTTTAAACAAACATATGATGATTATGTTTAAACTAAGTCCTCCGAAAGGTGTTTCTCTGACTTATGGATCAGGGTGCACCGGGATATGGTTTTGTTTCATGAATGCTGATTATCTGAAAGCCGGGATTCAACTCCATATGTACAATATAGCCCGGTACCAGCTCTATGTTTTCGTTTTTCACATATGACTTCATAAGCGGCACATTTATTTTGTAGTATCCTTCTGTGGTCTTTTCATAATTCACCGCTTCAGTGTTTGGTGTGAATTTCAGCGTTGAGCCCTGTGACTGTGCACCGGCAACAAGCAGTTCCCCGGTTATCTTTTCGCGGGTGGCTGTACCGGAATTAAAAAACCTTTTTACAACCGGTGCCAGGTAAAGAGACATCTTGTTGTGATCTACTGCCGAGAGCGACGAGTAAAATCCGTTTACAATGGCAAATATGCTATCAGAAAGGGCTTCATTTTGCGGGTACTGCGGTGAAAGCATCTTATCTCTTTTTAGCGCTTCAGCTATGTATTCCCCCCTGATTTCCCCGTTTTGCGATAAGGTTATATAGCCGGAGTAAGATTCGGGAGTGTTCGTCCTCAAGGCCCCCATCCAGGATAGCGAGTCGATTCGTATCTCTGCCAGCAGGGTGTAGGGACTTCCCGGGTGCTGATCAAGGAAGTTGTGCAATTCAGAAATATTGCCGGTAAACTTTATTTGTTCCCAGTCGGCTGCCTCCTCAGATTTAAGGCTTAAGAGGTTGTTTTGTGCCTCGTTGAAATGCTTTCCGTGAGGATAAGATTCCATATAGAATAGGTAACCTTCCACTGTATTTTTATTAAGTGCTGCCTCCCAGCTCTTTCCATCGATATAGCTTTTCTTTACAGTTTGATTGTATATGAAAAATGATCCCACGATGAGTGTCGCCGCCAGTAGAATTGTCGCTACGGAACTTTTGCCCTTTTTCTTATCCGTTAATTCTCCCGGCATTTCCTCTTGATAGTTTTCCCGGGGGGCGACTGACATTTTTTGACGAGACCTGTTATCACTATTTTCTTTTATTTTTGCATCAATGGTTTTCTCTAATTCCCCGGTCATTACGGTCTCCTCCGGCTCCACAACCTCT
>NZ_DCEN01000062.1:0-33981 GCF_002316955.1 Proteiniphilum sp. UBA1028 | reverse complement strand
ATCTCCTCCGGCTCCACAACCTCCTCTTTAGGGTTTTCACTCTTTAACGTTTCCGGCGACTTCTCCTGCTCCCCGGGCTCCACAGATTCCTCCACCTGTTCCACGCCCTTTAACGGTTCTACAACATTCTCCTCCAACCCCACGGTTTCCTCCGGTTCCGGGGCCCTATCTGGCTCCGGGGACTTTAACGGCTCAACTGACTCCACGGCGTTTTCAGTCCTGTTCCCGTTAAAACTGTTTTCGGGATCATGAACAACAGATGTTATGTTTTCGGGAAGCTCCAGCTCGTAATCCATACGGATCTTTTTTGCACAATCATCACAAAAAAGAGCTTCTTCCGGTTTATTATTCCCGCAAAGCGGACATGATTGAGACATAGTTTTATCCGAGTTATAAGAATTCTACATCTTTACAAAGATAAGGAATCATCACTTATTATCATGACAAACGTAAAAATGTTTTTGAATGAAGAAACATAATTAGTACTTTTGAGACATGTATTCGTAATGCTTTAATTCCCTTTAAAGATTATGTCATTCATAAAGAAACGTATTCAGTCATTCAGGCATGCATTCAGAGGCATAGGTACCCTTATCGGCCAGACACCAA
The DNA here is from genome assembly GCF_002316955.1 of Proteiniphilum sp. UBA1028. Classification (NCBI taxonomy): domain Bacteria; kingdom Pseudomonadati; phylum Bacteroidota; class Bacteroidia; order Bacteroidales; family Dysgonomonadaceae; genus Proteiniphilum; species Proteiniphilum sp. UBA1028. The sequence continues at coordinate 33,372 of NZ_DCEN01000062.1, read as the reverse complement.
ACATGCGGATACATCTGATAGCGGCTATAGCAGCGATTACCCTGGGATTTGTTTTTCGCATCTCGAAAGTTGAATGGCTGACAGTTATCACTGTTACAGCACTGGTATTTGTCATGGAAGCGATAAATTCTTCATTAGAGACGCTTTCGGATTACGCAAGTAAAAAAGAGACCCATCCGGCAATCAGAAAAGTTAAAGACATTGCCGCAGCTGGGGTTCTGTTTGCAGCACTGGCAGCACTGATTGCGGGACTCGTGATCTTTCTGCCAAAAATATTTTGACCAATATTTTTTATTATCGCATTTTTTAGTAATTTTGCAGTCCGAAACTGTCTTATGGTGTAATGGTAGCACAACAGATTCTGGTCCTGTTTGTCCAGGTTCGAGTCCTGGTAAGACAACAACGCTGCTACGCAATCAGTTATATTTCAACTGGTTGCGTTTTCTTTTTTTAAGCTCTCTACCTAATTTTTTACCCCGGTTTTCACCTAAAAATACGACGTTGGCTTCTCCATGGCCAATTCCAGAAGAAATAAACCCATATAGTTATTTAGTTTACCAATCAATTCAAGAGTCCTCTCACGAAAGCCTCTTTCATTATGCTCAGGTAAATATACATATTTATATTCAATGCATTATTATATTTTTTAGATGTTTTAACCGTAGTAGCAGACTCTTCTAATGTTCACCAGCGACGGGAATAGGTGATCGTCACCACATATCAAGATGGGGCAGCCATCGGTTAACTTTACTGTTCTGTTATGATATTTTCATTAATCATTCATAATATATAAAAATAGACTATCTTTGAGGCATTAAAGCTGCCAGCTTATCTAATTTTGGTAATTTATCATTCTTATTTATCGAACTAAAGGGTATTTAGCTTTTAACATAACACATGAGAAAGTTCAACCGGTAAAATTATACCGGACTATCAGTCTGAAAAATTCATTATTTATTATATTTAAATAAATTAAATTCAATTTTAAATGAAAAATAAATATCTGCTTCAACTCTTCATCTCAGTTCTGGCTTTTGGCATACTTGCATGTAGCGACGATATTCAGGAAATAACACTCAACGTTGGCGAAAATGAAATATTTTTCGACTCCTCTGACGCACAAAATAAGGAGGTGACAATTGAGACAAACTCCAGCTCAATTACAATAGATATTCAGGAGGATGGACGTAAATGGTGTTCTGCCAGACGTTATGACAATATTATCTACATTAGCGTTACAAAGAATACAATTGTAGGTGATAACAGAAAAACATCAATCACAATAACAGCAAGAGAGGGTGAAACAAGAACAATACTTGTAACACAGGCGGCAAGCGACAAATATATAAGCTCCTTTATTATACCGGCAGATATTAACAATCTGAAGGCAGATATAAATGGAGTTATCAACAACAAAGAAAAAACAATTACAATTTCAACATCAGCCTGGATAGGCAATGTGAAAAATCTTATAGCACAGTTCGAAACCCAAGGCAAACTATATATCGGGGAAACAGAACAGATAAGTGGTGTTACACCTAACTCCTTTTTAGATAAGATAACCTACACAGTTAAAACAGCAAACGGGTTTTCTGCAGATTACGTTCTCATAGCCGAAGGAGCAATGTTTACAGGACTTCCTATTATAAAGGTGGATATTGAAGGCGGTGCCGAAGTGGTTGAGAAAACAGTTAAGCTGCCTGCGGTTTTTCAGCTTATTGACCCCTCAGATAAAGGTTTCGACATTGATTTGACCGCTATGAAAATTCGTGGGCGGGGAAACAGTACATGGGTTATGCCTAAGAAACCTTACCGTGTAGATTTTCCGCAAGAAACTTCACTTTTTGGATTGCCTAAAGCAAAAAAATGGGTGCTGCTGGCCAATTACCAGGATCCAACCCTGATAATGAACGATGTTGCATTCAAGCTCGGGCGCATGTTCGGTTTGGAATTTAACCACTCATCTATTCATGTTGAGCTGTTTATAAACGGCAGGCACCGTGGCAACTATCAATTGACAGAACAGAAGGAAGTGGGTGAAGGACGTGTAGATATTGATACAAATGGTGGATTTCTTGTTGAAATGGACAGCTATTATGATGAGGATTATAAATTTAAAACCTCAATCTTGAAACTTCCGGTAATGGTTACTGATCCATCTTTGAATAATGAGTCTGAAATGGAGTATATTAAAGAGGCTTTCAGGGGACTCGAAGATGCATTGTTTGGAGAAAGTTTCCCCGACATTTCATTTGAAAATCACACCGATGTTAATTCATTAATAAACTTTATGCTTATTAATGAACTGGTCCGCAATCAGGAACTCGATCATCCAAAAAGTACTTATTGCTACAAGGAAAAAAATACTAAAATAAAATGGGGGCCTCTTTGGGATTTCGACTGGGCCTTCGGATATAACGAGAGCAACGACTATTTCATCAAAAACGACCTACTGTTCTATAAAGGGAAAAGCGATTCCAGGCCGGGTGCCAGGTTCTTTTCAAGGTTTATGGAAGTTCCGGAGTTTCGTACAAAGTATAAAGCACGATGGAAAGAGATGAAGCCGGAGCTTGTAAAAATTATTGATCATATTGATATGATGGCAGCCAAATTAGATAAATCGCAAGCTGAGAATTTTAAAAACCCTACTAACACGCCAAACACAAAGAACAAAAGTTATCAGGACCTGATTAAAAATATGAAGGAGTGGATAAATGACCGAATTGTATTTCTTGATTCAGAAATTAATAAAATGTGATAGCAGAGGAGGTTGTTTCCAGGTCAGAACGGATAACCGATGGCGAAGTGGAAAGCAAAGTCTCTCCGGAAATCGGGATTGAATAAGGTCCACCGTGAACCCTTGCTTAATGCAGGATTATGTGCTTTCATGCCACCATCAACACGGATAAGCAGGAAGTTGAGGTCGAACCGGATTCCAAGGCCATATCCAACAGCCAGTTCCTTGTAGAAATCTTTCCACCTGAACAGCCCGCCCGGCTGTTCTACATAATCTTTTACGGTCCAAATATTTCCGGCATCCACAAACCCGGCCAGCTCTATCAGCTTATTCATTTTACGGCGGTACTCCAGGCTGAAGTCGATCTTTATATCACCAACCTTGCGTCCAAAATCGTGACCCAGAGAATCCCGGCTGTAGCTACCCGGGCCAAGGGTACGGGTGTTCCATCCGCGTACACTGTTGGCGCCTCCGCCGAAGTATCGTTTTTCAAAAGGCAGGATGGTGGAATTACCGTAAGGATAAGCCATTCCCAAAGCCAAATGAGCAGCAATGGTTCTGTTATCGTTGAATGCGTATGAAGCAGATATATCAAAATCTCCCTTCACGTACTCGGAATAGGGTAATTTGAAAAAAGACTCAAATCCCTCTTCGTTCTTGCTGCCACCTCCAAAACTGGTCACTAAACGAGGTAACCACCCTGCAAGCTCTACCCCTGAACGAACACGGACAGGAATGACCGGCATTGCTCCTCTTGAGATGCGGTTATAATTAGTGTAGGTTATATTGTAGGCTGTGCGCATTATAAGTTGCTCATCGTAGCTGTATCGCAAAATAGGATTGGCTTCTTCGCTCAGATACAAATCCTTGAACCTATCTGACGACCAAGGCATCCTTACGTAGGTAATGCCGACAGGTTCCAACACACTAAGAAGCTTCCAGTCCATCGAAGACCATTGAAAACGAGATGACAGATTAAAAAACTGCCTCAGGTACTCGGGCCTCTTCTGAAAGTTGGTGCCCACTGAAAACTCCGTAGATGCTGATGGCCTGTCTCTTAACTGATTCATAAGCCAGGGGAGCAGCAGTTGAGGAATTGAAAGAAACACCTCAGCACCATATTCATAGTAGCTCTTGTCGATAAGGTTAAGGCTGTCGGTAGCTCTGATAAATTCGTAGGCAGCATTCAGCCTTACGCGGAATGTCTCACCTCCCTTAAGGAAGTTGCGGTGTTCATACGTAATGTTGCTGGCCACTCCAAGGTCACCCGCAGAATTGGTTCCATCAACACCAAACTGCATGAAGTGCAGATTTCCCGGAAAAAGGATAATCCTTGAATCAATATATGCTGAGTCGTTACGCTCAGCAGTAGACATATTGATGGAGGTCTGGCTCACCGGGCCCATACCGTTTAGAGAGGCGTAGGTTCTCTCAACCAACCTGTCGGAATAGAGCCGGCCGGGACGTAAAAACATGTTGTAATAAATAGCCTGGGGACGAAGAAAGGGATCTTGCCCGGAGATGATCTCTACACCCTTGATTTGCACAGTATCGAGAAGATTGTGCCTGGCTGAATCCTCAAGAAGAGCCGGATCGACACCATTGATAACTGTAATATTCCTCATAGTGTACTGCTGATGCCTGGTTGTGTCAGATGGATTATTCAAGCCCAGTACAACATCCACCTGATTGCTACCTACGGTGGTGTCGGCAATAAAATAGAAATTATCCTTCAAAAAATTGTAATATCCCCTGTTTCTGAGGACAGTTGTCATTCTCTCCCTTCCAGCTTCCAATACGGAAAGGTCGAAAATGTCCCCCTCTTTCATAAGGTCCAGCCTCCGGTTCTCAGACAGCAGATTATGTATAGTCGTATCAACTGAACTGACAGTATCTCTAAAAATGCGGATTCGGTGAGGCTCATTAAGCGTTACGTCATACCTCACCTCGGCTTTTTTGCCTCTCTTTACGACATTTGTATCCACTTCAGCGTTAAGATAGCCCTTGTTGCTGAGATGAAGGCGTATCTGTTCCGAAGAGACAACTGTTAGTTGTTCGTTGTATAATACCGGAGGTTCGCCATACTTGAGCAGCTGCCTTCCAAACCATGTGGAATCATTCTCGGGAATATTGTACATATGCAGTTTTATTTTTCCGAGAATAGGCATCGATGAGTTGGGTTTCTGCCTGAGATAGGGTTTCAGTTCGGAGGTTCCGATACCTCTCACTTCTGATTTCACACTTACCTTGTTGAGAAGATAACTCCCCTCTGGTACTTTTTTGGTCACACTGCATGAAGCAAGTGCCACCAAAGCAAGCAGGCATATAAATTTTCTTTTCAGATTACTCATCATCCTCTTTTTTTCTGACAACCCTTAAATCAAAAAGGTCTCTGAACGATTTCGCCTCCCTGGTTACCACAACTCCTATTCCCTGTGTAGTGGGCGTTCGGCGATAGAACCTCTCGTTTGCCCTGTTGAACGCTTTTATCATAAACCAGTTATTAATATCGTACTTAAGCTCAAACTCTCCCATAAAGGCTTGCTGACTTGCCAGCATGCTTTTATCTCCATAGCTGAGGTTGGTGGAGATATGTAAACGGTCGTTAAGCAAACTTGTAGATACGTCAACACCCATTCTCACATTATCGAAGGTTCCATCTATCGATTCCAAGTTTGTACTGATAGACCAGTTATCACTTAATGCGCCGGCAAACAGCGCGTCAAGCCCTTTGGAGAGTGTGCTTGCAGCGAATTTGGTGAACATTGACGACCCGAAATTCATATCTGATGATCCTTCAGACGGGATAAAACTTCCGGTGGTAGCAAGATAAGCAAACTGCAGAATCTTTGTCTCCTCGTTGTTTATAAAGCTGTTTACTCGGAGCTGAATATCGTTGGAGCTTTCGGGCAGCTCTATATCGTATTGCAGATCCATGGCTTCAAGATCTCCCCTGATAAGCAGCAGCGCGTTCACCGGCACTCGCGTGTTTGCCAGCTCTGATGCAAAAGTGTTGCTGAGTGCCGCAAGGTCAGCTCTTACAGGAAGGTAAGCGGTTATATTGAATTGAGTATTCAGCGGATCGCCCTCCATGGTTAGCATACTGCCTTCGCGTATGTTAAAGTCGATGGTTCGTAGATTCTGTAGATTGTAATGGAATTTTCCGCCGTGTATTACATAGTCACCGTAGAGACGTACCTGAGGAGTGGATCTTGAGTTAAAGTTGATGTTCAACTCACCCTCTCCGCTTGCTTCAAGCGCGTTTCCGGTGGTAGGATCCAGAACGACACCCATCTCTAACAGCTGGTTCAGATTCAGGGTCGCCCTCATTAAAATGGGAATTCCCGCCGAGGTGGTCGTATTGACAATATCTAAGGGAGTGTTGTCTTTACGTAAAAACGACAATGAATCAATCTTTTCGTTGCTGTTGACATAAACAATGCCGCTATACTCCGTAGCACTGGCCGTTTGCGGAAGTACCACCATGACATCGGACTTACTGGAGCTCGTTAAGTTCCCATCTCCATATATTCCTGATGGAGACCCGGCCACATTCAGTTCTCCCGAAAGTTTAAGAGTACCATAAACCATCTGATCAGTACGGCCTGGGTTATTAAGCAGAGTAAAGTCGTTGAACCGTATACCGGCATTATATACCACTCGCCCGAAATTAGTATGCGACAGGTTCACGTTCAATATTGCGGTATGTTTGTTCTGGTCGCGAATGACCAGATTCCTGAGCCCAACGTTGTCTCTGCTTATCTCTATTGTGTCCGATACATGATATGTTACGTTTGTATAAGCCACCTTCATAACTCCCTGGTCTATACCCACCCATCCTTCAGTAACCGGTTCCGACAATTTTCCGGTGATATGAATATCGGAATTGAGATGCCCTGAGAGTTCACTGAAGATATTGGCTGTCAACGGTTGAATGGATTTCAGGTTGAACTCATCAATCTTAAAACTCACATCCATGGGTAACGGACTCTGATCACCTGTGGGTATATAGCCGGTAATATGAAGCTTCTTTTCATTTTTATTCTCAAGAAAAGCGTTCAGGTCGAGTCCGTTGTAAAGATTATCCCAGTTCCCTTCTATCCGCATGGTCCCAATGGTATCCTTATGAACTGTGATGTTTTCGATGCGAAGGCCTTCGGTACGTATTATAGGGGTTTCAAGAGCCTGACGAACAAAAATCTGACCATTTATAGAGCCTGAGAACCGGGATATGTTAAACCCGGCCAAAATATTCGCCAGCTCAGTATTGTTGAAATATATCCTTATATTATCGGCTTCACTTCTTGAAGCTACTCCGTCAATACCAAGCATAAGCATATTCTGTTCACGGATACCGAAGTTATTTATAGCGATGCGATCTTTGTGGTAAGAGATTGTGGCATCGTTCAAATCGATCTTCTTATCGTTAAACATTACTGTAACAGGGTGAAGGCGGATATTAGAAGCAAGTTCATCGTTACGGTCGCGGAGGAACGCCATTGTCACCAGTAATTCGCCGTTAGAGCGAGTGTTAGCCTGCTTCAGATCGTACGTGAGCAGGTTTACCACCGAATCGAGAGAGGCGGTGCTGTTTAGCCTGGCGTTGACATACCCGCTGTTCTGGACGAGGTAGGAGTTGACGTTCAGCCCCATTCCCGACGAACGCCTGTTGTTGATATCAATTTTAGTCTCGCGCACATCTTTATTACCGAACATCAGCCGCGGGATATAGGCTTTTATTTTTACTGATTCATCTTCCCGCATATTAACCTTGCCACTAATAGTAGCCGGGTCCACGTTGTAAAAAGGTAGCGAGAATGCATAGGAGATATCCTCCGTATTATTCAGCGAGATATTAAATTGAAAGTTGTTTCTGACAGCTTCTGTGCCAGGCACATTATCTTGTTTATTCTCTTTCTCAGTAATTACCGAGGGCAGATGATGACGCAACACCTGCATCAGCTCCTTGCCAATAGTGGAAAAATAGTAATCGCCAGTCACCTCGGCTTCAACAAAAGAGGAGAGGATCTTCAGTCTTTTCCCCTCACCCTCATCAGGAAGCGACTGCAGATAGACAGCACCGGGATTGTAAATAAAACTACTGTCAGCAAGGGAGATGTTGTCAATTACCGCGGTTCCTGTCATATCATCAATAGAGCTGCCAGAAAGGTCGCTGTCTATAGTAAGGCTAATGAATGGATCTTTCCAACCCTTCACATCAATAAATGGCCTCAGGTCGAGACGGCCTATGTTGCCATTCACGACAAAGCCTAAACCATCACCGAAAGTAATATCGCCGGAGAGGTCGATCTTATTGCGCTCTGTATCTGTAAAAATGCTTCCTTTGACATTATTTCCACTGTAAGTGCCGTTAAAATGAAGATTGTTGTAAAGGTAGTCTCTGAACACTACCGATTCAACATCTCCTTCAGCAACAACAGTGACCCCTGAATTATGAATGACAGAGACCTTTGCTTCTGCACGCATGGTTGTGTTACCCACGCCGGGCCCTTCTCCAATGATGTTCGCTACCTGTATATTGCCGGCGGTGACAGGCCCTTCAAATATGAGTCTACTGAAGCTGTCGGTCATGCGGCCTGTTCCCCTCATAGTAACGTCGCCTTGTTGAGTTAAAGCAGAACCGTCATACCTGAAATAGCCCAGTTTACCCTTTGCTTTCATCTGCAGCTTAATATCGCCCAACGCCAGCAGTTGTACAGGGGACTTATACTGAATTGCCCCGATACGGATAAACGCTTCCAGATCATCCTGGGTGATTTCCAGTGAACGTATATCTAAGTCGATGTCGCTATTGTTGAAATTGCTGAAATCGGCAACAGATCCTGACAGTTTAATCTGTGTTCCAGAGCCATAATGAAAGCTGAAACTGTTAATTTTTGCCATTGGCAGCTGCCCCGTAGCATCTACTTCGAAAGAAAAAGGCTTATCCAAATGTGCAAAGCGCTGTGAGAAGATAGCCACATCCTTAAAATCTGTCTGTTCGCTCTTCGCTTTGACTGAAAACTCTTTTGTTTTTCTGTTAAAACGTGCGCCTGTGACCTCTATACGTGTATTATTGAGTGCCAGTATAACCTTACCTGATGTTATAGTTTCTCCCTTTGCCAGGGCATCGGCCTTAAGATCGCTTATGGTAATCCCTGCATTATTTTCGGTAAAACTGAGTAGCCTCACAGCGGCCTGCATATCTTCAATGCTGAGGAAATCTGCTTTCCCACTGAAATTCAAATCGCGCACATCTATGTGGTTTGCATTGAACTGCCCGGGTGTTTGAGGGACCGAAAGGATGTTGTAACTGAGCCGTCCATCCTTCAACTCTACATCTTCAGCCATTATATGCCAGGATTTTTTTTCTTTTTTAACTGTTGTTGTATCCTTTTCTTTGGCAAAAGTGTCGATTATAAACTGGAAGTTGAAAGGATCGTCGGGTGTTTCACGGTAAATATCTGCCACAAAATTTTCCAATCCCACTTTACGGACAGAGAGCTTGTTCCTCAGGAGGTCCATTGCATGGATACGGACTGTTAGCTTTCCTGCATAGAGCAGCGTATCCTGCTGTTGATCTTCCACATAAAGCCCTTTCAGCTCAACGGTATTGAAGAGCCGGATACGAATACCTTCCAATCGGGCTTCGGTGCCGATGACAGGCTCTAATTTCTCCAACGCAAAATCGGCAGCATGTTTTTGTACAGCAGGAATGCTGAAAGAGATGAAAAGTATTATATTTACAAATATAATACTGATAACGACAATAGCGAGTATGCGGGCAAATTTTGCAACCAAATCAATATAAACGAATAGGTAATTTACAACGACTCTTTGTTGATGCAATATTACAAAAAAAGGAGGTAAGAGTGGAAGTAAGTGGAATTTTTAACCAAAAAATAAGGTTATTTGGACTTTTTCCACAAAAGTGAACTGTCTCCATAGCTAAGGAACCTGAAATAGTTGTTTAATGCATAGTCGTATATTTTGCGCCAATCGTCACCAACAAAAGCAGCGATTAGCAAAAGTAATGTGCTTTGAGGCTGGTGAAAATTGGTGATAAGAGCATCGGGGTAATGAAATTCATAACCGGGAACAATAATTATACGCGTGGCAGCAAGCAGACTGTCACTATGTGTACGCTCCAGATAATGGCGAATACTCCTAAGAGCATCTCCGGGGGTTATGCTTGCATTATCTATATCATTTTCATAAGGCTCCCACTGATTAACACTGAGCTCATGCATAGGCAATTCAGGATTATCATGTAGTTTCCTGCCTATATAGTAGAGGCTCTCCAGAGTACGCATGGAGGTAGTTCCCACCACAATGAGGCTTCCTTTGTTGTTAAGAATCTTATCAATGGTTGAAACGGGCACCGAAATAAATTCAGAATGCATCTCATGGGCGGCGACAGTACCCGATTTAACCGGTTTAAAGGTGCCTGCACCCACATGAAGGGTTACCTCTGCGGTTTGAATGCCCCTTTCCCTTATGCGTTCCAGTACTTCCGGAGTGAAGTGCAGACCGGCCGTTGGTGCCGCTACTGAGCCCTCTATCCGGGAATAGACTGTCTGGTAGGTCACATCATCCTTCGCTTCAGACGGACGATTAAGATAGGGAGGTATAGGCAGCTTCCCCGCCGCTTCAAGTATCTCCGAGAATGTATATTCACCGTTATTCCATGAAAAATCGACGATCGTTTCCTGTGCAGGGTTGCCGGTTTTTTGAGCTGTAAGCCTCACTACATCACCTTTCAGAGGGATATCCATTGTCAGTGGCCCGCTCTTCCATCGTCTGGCATTTCCGATCATACATTTCCAGGAACAGTGCTGCCGCTGCTGAAAACTCAGTGCATAGTCGGCCGGGTACAGAGGTGAAAGACAGAAAACCTCAATATGTGCACCTGTCTCCTTGCGGAAAAGAAGGCGGGCGTGGATTACCCGGGTGTTGTTGAACAGAAGCAGACTGTTGTCAGGCAGCTGACCTGGTAAATCGGCAAATGGCAACGATGTTATCCTCGAACCTCGGTAAAGCAAAAGCTTTGATGCATCTCTATGCTCAAGAGGGTATTTGGCAATTTTTTCATCAGGAAGAGTATAGTTGAAACGGGATATCTGCAGTTGTTGGATTTTATCCTTTTTCATTTTTTTACAATCGTAAAAACTATTTTTCGTAATTATTAATGCATTTATTCCACAAAATTAGTCAACTTTGCAACAGGTAACAAAATTATCACACCCTAAACAGGCTTTTCCATGGAAAATTTGCCTGAGGTACGGATTAATTACACCATAGAAAATGAACAAATTATCAGTAGGCGACAATGTACGTTTCCTCAACACAGTAGGCGGAGGAACAGTAAAAGGTTTTTTAAACAAGCAACTTGCGGTTGTGGAAGATGAGCATGGATTTGATGTGCCTGTACTTATATCGGAATGTGTGCTTGTGGAGTCAGCAGGAAACGAAAAGTTAGGGCAAGTCCCTGAGGATCAAACGGTATTGCAGAACAAAAAACCTTCTCAGGATAATATGGCTGTATCATTCAAACCGGTTGCTAAAACAGAGAATGCAGAGATCCCTGAAGAGACTCCTGAGGGAGAAAACATTACTGTATGCCTGGCCTTTCTGCCTACAGATATGAAAAATATTAACACTACACCTTACGAGTGTTATTTCGTGAACGACAGCAACTACTATCTCTTTTTCAACTATATGAGCAGAGAGAACAACTCCTGGAAAAGCCGTTACAGCGGCTCGGTGGAGCCGAATACCAAAATTTTCATAGAAGAGTTCGACAAATTTGAACTGAACAACTTAGAAAAGGTATGCGTGCAGTTTATTGCGTTCAAACACAACAAACAGTTCAGGTTCAAGAATCCATGTTCGGTGGAACTTCGAATTGACACTGTGAAGTTTTACAAGCTGCACTGTTTCCGCGAAAACGACTATTTCGAAGATGATGCGCTTATATATTATGTTATGCAGGACGACCTGCCTGTGAAGGAGATTCTTGTCTCTGCCGGCGACCTTGAGAGGATTGTAAAAGAGAAGGAACAGATAGAAAAACGCCCCAAAAGACAGCGCATCGAAAAAAGAAAAAAAAGTCCCGTAATTGAAATTGACCTGCATATTGATGAGCTACTTGATACCACAACGGGAATGAACAGTGCCGATATATTGGAGTATCAGTTAAAGAAGTTTAACGAAGTGATGAGTGAACACATAAACGATAAAAACCGAAAAATTGTATTTATCCACGGGAAAGGCGACGGCGTTCTTAGAAATGCCATCATAAAGGAGCTGAAGAAGAATTATCCAAAATGTTATCATCAGGATGCTTCATTTCAGGAATACGGATATGGAGCAACAATGATAACCATTAAGTAATAAAACAGAGAACAAAATGAAAAGAGTTATCTTAATCTTTATGGCGTCGGTACTACTTACCGGCTGCGATCTCATTAGTAGAATCGGGGGTGCCTACCAGCTCTCTCAGAGCGAATACCGATACCATTCGCTCGATAATATACTTGTGGCAGGGATAAACTTGGGTAATGCCTCAAGCATATCGGTCTCAAACCTGGCATCCATAGCCACTGTCCTTGCGGGAGGCTCAAGCAGGCAGAACATACCTTTCAGCATGACGCTCAATATGGATGTAACAAACCCTAATACAGCAGCTGCTTTCCTTGATGCGCTGGATTACACAATTCTTATCAATGAGATGGAGTTTGCTACGGGAAAAATGGATATTCCTATCCGCATTGAACCGGGAGAGACAAAGGTGGTACCTATACCTGTTAGTATCGACCTGAAAAACCTGATGAACCGCTATTCGCAGGACAGGGTTACGAAGGAGATGAGTGACTTCCTGGGAATAACCCCCAACTCAACCTCAGTGACGGTGAAGCTGTGGCCTAAGCTTACAGTAGGCCGAAAACTTGTAAAAGTACCGGCCGCCATACCCATAATATTTAATTTTGGCGGGAAGGATTAGTCTATTTACGGCAGACACGTTGTCTGACGACATGGAATTGGATTGAACTTCGTAAGATGACCTCGGGATTGATTTTTTCAGGCATATGGTGTCTGACGACATGGCAATTGTAAAAGTGTTTGAAAACAGCTGTTTTGCTATTTCCCGGAATTGTTTTTATAGCTATCTTTGCGTAAATGATTTTCTAACTCTAATTCCACCTTATGCAATCAATTAAAGAGCTCTACAGGATAGGTAACGGACCATCGAGTAGCCACACCATGGGACCTAAAAAAGCAGCCTCTCTGTTTGCTGAAGCAAACCCCGATGCCGGGCGTTTTGAGGTGACACTTTATGGAAGCCTTGCAGCAACCGGAAAAGGTCACCTAACCGACATAGCTATATTAAGTGTACTTGAACCTGTTGCACCGGCCACCATTGAGTGGTTGCCAAAGACGTTCTTGCCTTTTCATCCTAACGGACTTAAAATAGAGGCATATGACAGCAACGGAGAGCTGATGGACGTGCAGACGGTATACAGCATAGGAGGCGGCACCCTTTCCGATGGAAAAAATACGATCGGACTCTCTGAAAACGAGGGAAAAGATATATATCCGATGACCACAATGACAGAGATAATGGAGTGGTGCGAAAGGACAGGCAAAAGCTATTGGGAGTACGTGGAGGAGTGCGAGGGAAAAGATATATGGGATTATCTGGGAAAAGTATGGGATGTAATGAAAGCATCCGTAAAGCGGGGACTCGATAATGAAGGGATACTGCCGGGACCGCTTAGCCTCCACCGGAAAGCAGCAAGCTACTTTATAAAAGCCAAAGGCTATAAGGCATCATTACAATCTCGCGGATTAGTGTTTGCCTACGCACTGGCGGTATCGGAAGAGAATGCCGCAGGCGGTGAAATTGTAACGGCGCCCACATGCGGCTCCAGCGGCGTGGTTCCTTCGGTGCTCTATCACCTTGAGCAGATTCGTGAATTCAGCAAAAACAGAATGCTGCGTGCATTGGCAACTGCTGGGTTATTTGGAAATATTGTAAAGAAAAACGCATCTATCTCGGGTGCCGAGGTGGGGTGTCAGGGAGAAGTGGGTGTTGCCTGCGCTATGGCTGCCGCAGCTGCCAGCCAGCTTTTCGGAGGTAGCCCCGCTCAGATAGAATATGCTGCCGAGATGGGACTGGAGCACCACCTGGGGATGACCTGCGACCCGGTTTGCGGACTGGTACAAATACCATGCATAGAACGAAATGCCTATGCTGCAGCGCGTGCGCTGGATGCCAACCTATACTCTTCGTTCACAGACGGAATTCACCGGGTATCGTTCGACAGGGTGGTAAATGTGATGAAAGAGACCGGGCACGATCTACCATCTTTATACAAAGAAACGGCAGAAGGAGGCCTTGCCAAAGGGCATACATTCACCTGAAAGTTTAATAAAACAAGCAAGCTCATTGCTCATAAGCTTATGCCAAAGGGCATACATTCACCTGAAGGCCGGAAATACGGGATATGACTGCAGTCACCGATAACAACAGATTTTTTTCCTCTGTTCATACTTTTCCCGGAATTTTACCGTTATATTAACGGTATTACGTAATTAAGCTGCATTGTAAAAAAAATGATAGACTATATTAAAGGCGATGTCGCCGAACTAACACCGGCCTCCGTAACATTGGAATGCGGAGGTATCGGTTACCAGATGAATATTTCACTGAACACCTACGGTGCCATTCATGAAAAGCCGGCAGCCAAACTCTATGTGTATGAATCTATTCGAGAAGACGCACATGTTTTGTTCGGCTTCATGGATAAACATGAACGGGAACTGTTCTTGCACCTTATAAGCGTTTCTGGCGTAGGGCCAAGTACGGCCAGGGTAATACTCTCATCGTTCAGCTCAAAAGAGCTGGAGGTTATTATCGCTAATGAAAATACAGCAATGCTGCAGACAGTCAAGGGTATAGGAGCAAAAACCGCACAGCGGATAATCGTGGATTTAAAAGACAAGATCAAGATAACCGATGAGAGCGGTATAGTTAAACCGTTTTCAAAAAGCGATCTGTCGGAGACAGGCCATGCTGCAGTCTCAGCCTTGGTGATGCTGGGGTTTGTTCAGACAGCCTCAAACAAGGTGGTATCAAAAATTATAAAAGAAGCACCCTCACTACCGGTAGAAGGTGTTATCAAAGAGGCATTGAAGAGATTATAACAACAGCTGGTTACGTAATACACATTTTTGAATTCAAGAATCGTATATTGCTGTTGTCTCTCTGAAAAAAACTGTTTACATATTACTCCTCTATATTCTGTTCCCCCTGAATGGAATGCCAGTTTATTTTGCTTATGCTAACAGCACAGTTTTACCGCCCGACAGCGTTGAGACTGGGCTCATGCCAAAAGATACTGCTGCCGTAACACTGCCTTTTAATCGGCAGGGGCTGCCTGTTAGACTGCAAAATCCTTCTAATGTTGTAACGGAAGTACGCTACGATTATCGCTCCAACCTCTATATCTTTGAATATAAGGTGGGTGATGCAGTGATAAACACTCCCGTCACCATGACTCCGAAAGAGTATATGGAATACCGGTCGCGACAGATGCAATCGGACTATTTCAGAGAAAAGAACTCCCTTAACCGTGACGGTTTAAGGCCATCCTCACGATACTCGTCACTCTCAGGTATTCGCAAAAGGGCAAATCAGCCAGGGACAATTTTCGGCCCTGGGGGCATAAGGTTCACTGCACAGGGATCTGTAGAGATATCAGCTGGGATTAAACGGGATTTTACCGGTAATCCGGGCATTCCGCAACGGTCACGAGTAAGAAATATATTCGATTCAGACCAGCAGATAAAGCTAAATATGAATGCCAAAGTGGGGGAAAAGATAAATTTCGATATCAATTACAATACCGATGCTACCTTTGATGCAGATGCAAAACAGATAAGGCTTGCTTATAAGGGTGATGAAGACGAGATAATTAAAAATATTGAAGCGGGAAACGTTAACATGTCCACAACCAACTCGCTTATTGACGGCGGAGCAGCGCTGTTGGGCATAAAATCGGAACTGCAGTTTGGTAAACTGCGGGTAAATACGGTCATCTCTCAACAACAGTCGGAATCACAAACCGTTAATACCGGCGGTGGGGTACAAACTACACAATTTGAGCTTAACGCCGACAAGTATGATGAGAACCGCCATTTTTTCCTGGGACATTACTTCCGCGATACCTATGATAATGCATTGGCAAAGCTCCCTTATGTGCAGTCATCGGTATCCATAACAAGGATGGAGGTGTGGGTGACCAACAAACGAGGGGAGTATGACAGGGTTAGAAATATTATTGCATTTGCCGACCTGGGGGAACACAACAACATACATAACCCGATGTGGACAGCGCAAGGCTCGTCAGACGTTCCTGACAATATGTCCAACACCATGTATGGCGAGCTTGTCTCTAACTACCCCGGTGCACGCAATCTGAGTGAAACGGAAAACACCCTCCCCGGCAGCATCGTCCCGGGCACGGACTATGAAAAGCTGGAGAATGCGCGACTCCTGAGTCCCTCTGAGTACAAATACCGCCCTCAGCTTGGATATATCTCCCTTAACATGCCGTTACAGCCTGATGAAGTGCTGGCAATTGCTTACGAATACACATATAATGGCAGGGTGTACCAGGTGGGAGAGTTCTCCGGTGAAGTGGGAAGCGTTTCTGCAGGTAACGGCGACAGGCAAAAGGGTGCCCTGTTTGTTAAACTGCTGAAACCTGTTTCGTTCTCTCCACGGTCCCCGGCATGGGGGCTGATGATGAAAAACATCTACTCCATAGGATATGGAGCATACAATGTGCAAAAGGATCGCTTCAGGATGAATGTCACATACCAGAGCGATTCCTCAGGTATCTATATGAACTATCTACCAGGGAGTGGTGTAGACGACAAGCTGCTCCTCACCATAATGAACCTCGACAGGCTTGACTCACGCAATAATCCCAATCCCGACGGGATCTTCGATTTTCTTGAAGGCTATACAATAGACAGCGAAAACGGCTGGATTATATTTCCTGTTACTGAGCCGTTCGGGTCGCATCTGAAGAAAAAAATCGATAACGATGCCATTGCCCGCAAATATGTATATCAGGAGTTGTATGATTCAACGCTCACCGCAGCACGACAGGTCCCCGAAAGAAATAAGTTCCGTTTGAGTGGCGAGTACAGAGGCTCTTCCGCCCATGAGATAAACCTAAACGCAGTGAATGTGGAAAGGGGTTCGGTAAGGGTCACTGCCGGCGGTATCCCCCTTACCGAAGGTGTTGATTACACGGTTGATTATCTCTCAGGTATTGTAAGCATCATTAACCGTTCAGTTCTTGAATCGGGAACACCTGTGAGTGTAACTCTCGAAAACCGCCTTATGTCGCATCTGCAACGCAAGACACTGATGGGTATCAACCTGTTATACGATTTTTCAAAGGACTTTTCAGCAGGAGTCACGCTGATGCACTACTACGAGAAACCACTAATAATGAAAAGTGCTTACGGAGACGAATCTGCAAAAAATACGTTGTGGGGGGCAAACCTTTCCTACAGAAGAAAGTCGTATGCGCTAACCAACCTGATTGATATGCTGCCTTTTGTGGATGCTACAGCACCTTCTCAACTTTCGGCAAACCTGGAGTTTGCTCACTTGATTGCCGGACACTATAAAAACAGATACACGGGCGAATACTCCTATATTGATGATTTTGAAAGTTCATCGACGAGCATCGATCTTCGTACACCCTACTCCTGGTCACTCGCCTCCACTCCGCTTAACAACACGTCCTCAGGACTGTTTCCGGAGGCGGCACTCTCTAACAATACCGATTATGGAAAAAACCGCGCGCTGATGGCATGGTTCTATATCGATGGCATCTTCACCGGAAGGAATTCGAGTCTGACACCTGCTCATATCAAAAACGATCACACCCAACTCTCCGACCACCGGGTAAGGGAGATATTTGAGAGGGAGATTTACCCCAACAGGGATGCCTATTACGGACAGCCAGCCACCATTCCTGCACTTAATATCTCCTACTATCCTAACGAACGGGGACCTTATAACCTTGATAGTAATGTGGACGGTAAAGGAAATCTACTCAATCCGGAACAACGTTGGGGTGGTATCACACGACGAATGGATACCCGCGATTTTGAGGCAGCAAACATTGAATATATTGAGTTCTGGCTGATGGATCCTTTTGTGAATGACACGCTCGGCACTTCAACAGGTGGCGACCTCTACTTCAACCTTGGTGATATATCGGAAGATGTGTTGAAAGACGGAAAAAAGTTTTTTGAGAATGGGTTGCCTGTTGATGGCGATACTACGGCAGTGGGATACACAGTATGGGGTAAATACCCGAAGCGGCAGTCCACAGTTTATGCCTTCGACAACTCTCAGGGGATGGAAGCACGACGGTTGCAGGATGTAGGGCTGAACGGACTGAGCAGTGAAGAGGAGAAAGTGTATCCATCATATGCCAACTACCTGAACGAACTTCGTCCCCGGTTATCGGGTGAAACTATTTCAGCAATGGAAGCCGACAGCCACTCACCGTTAAACGACCCTGCAGGGGACAAATTCCGCCATTATAGAGGGGCGGAACAGGATCGCATGCAGATGAGCATACTCGAGAGATATAAATATTTCAACGGCACTGAAGGCAATTCACTTGCATCTGATGAAGATGCACGCTATTCTTCAATATCGCGATCCACTCCTGATGTGGAGGACATAGATAACGACAATACACTCAATGAGAATGAATCATATTATCAGTACAGGGTATCGCTTAGGCACGAAAATATGGAGACGGGAAGCAACTTTATTGTCGACAGGCGTGAAGTGAGCGTGAGATTGCGGAACGGACAGGACGGGAAGGTCAATTGGTACCAGTTTAAAATACCTGTCAGGGATTATCAGCAAAAGATTGGCAATATAAATGGGTTCAACAATATCCGGTTTATGAGAATTTTTCTTACCGGCTTTGAAGAACCTGTCTTTCTAAGATTCGCCACACTTGAACTGGTACGTAGTGAGTGGAGAAGTTACACGAAAGATCCTGTAACAGGAGGAGAAGTCACAGGCACAGGTAGCCTTGACATTTCAACAGTGAACATTGAAGAGAACGGCAATCGCACACCGGTAAATTATGTTTTGCCTCCGGGGGTTACACGTATTCTTGATCCGGGACAACCTCAGCTCAGACAGGAGAATGAGCAGTCGCTTTCTATAAAGGTACAAGATCTTGAGCCGGGGGCCTCCAGGTCGATCTACAAAAACAGTATGTATGATATGCGCCGCTATAAAAGGCTGCAGATGTTTGTACATGCGGAGCAGCTGCCGGAAGTCCCCGGCACATTACAGGATGGGGATCTTTCAATATTCTTGCGTCTGGGGTCGGACTACAGGGATAACTTCTACGAGTATGAGATACCTCTGCTAATTACTCCTGAAGGGCAGTACAGCACCAATAGCCCGACCGGGCAGAAGACGGTATGGCCACTGGAAAACATGTTCGATTTTCCTCTTGAGCTGTTCACCGGCCTGAAGCTGGAACGTAATGCAGAAAAACACCGTAGTGGTGGTGCTGACTATTATATCCCCTACTCGCTTTACGACCCGGATAAACCGGGAAACAGGATAACCATTATTGGTAATCCTTCGCTGGCAGAAGTGAAGGTGATGATGATTGGCATCAGGAACCATTCTGACAGGAATCAGTCGGGGGAAGTATGGATAAACGAGCTACGCTTAAGCGAGTTCGATGAAAAAGGAGGTTGGGCGTTTCAGGGAAATATGCAGCTGGCACTGTCAGATATCGGTACTGTCGCCTTCTCTGGAAGAAAAGAGACAGCCGGCTTTGGTGCTCTCAGCAGGAGCCTTTTGCAACGACGCAACGATGACTATTTATCAATGCATATGTCTTTTAATTTGGAGTTAGGACGTTTTCTTCCAAGGCAGGCAAAGGTGACGGCACCGTTTCAATACTCCTATTCAGACCGGACATGGACCCCGCTCTACGACCCCTTTAACAGAGATATCCTGCTCTCCGAATCATTGAAACAGTCCAAAAACAGGCATCATCGCGATTCTATTCAAAACATCTCAACTACAAGTTCTATAAACAAAAGCATTAGCCTGAGCAATGTAAAAGTAAATATCAGTAGTAAAAACCCGATGCCATACGATCCGGCCAACTTAAGCTTCACCTTTGCCAGGAACATTAATGAACTTCACAGCCCTGATACCGAGTACGCAACGGTACTCGATTACCGGATACAGGCGGACTACGAGTACTCCCCTTTAATGAAATCCCTGGAGCCTTTTAAAAATATAAAAGACAACTCCGGATGGCTGAAACCGGTTAAAGCGCTATATTTTAATTTACTCCCAAACAACATCAGAGCAGGTTCACTGTTAGTGCGTAATTATCAGGAGAAACAGCTCCGGAGCCTCAATGCCCAAGGAGATGGAACAACACAGTCGCAACGGCAATACCTTTCGTTTAGCCGCAATTTCTTTTGGGACCGGGATTTTTCCATCACGTGGGATCTGACGAGAAACCTGAAAGCATCGTTTCATTCGGGTACGATAGCCGAAATTGAAGAGCCTTATCTGCAAGTGAATAAAAAGATTAACCGGAGCGATTATGAAATATGGAAGGATTCTGTGATCCACAGTATACGTGAGCTAGGGAAACCACTCAACTACGAGCAGGCGGCCAACGTTACATATATCCTCCCGTTCGCTCATATAGCACCGCTTGACTGGATCAGTTCGAGTGCAGCATATAACTCCCGCTACCGGTGGGAACGCGGAGCTGTTGTCGATGATGAAAATACAGGCAACTTTCTACAGAACGATTTTGCACTTTCAGTAAACAGCAGGTTCAACCTGGTGTTGCTATACAATAAGATTCCTTTCCTGCAGAAGGCGAACAGTATTTTTAACGGAGGGGCGGGACCTATGCAGGCGGACATCTCGCCGGCGGAAGGAAGTACTCCCGGTTACGACATTGCAAGTTATGCCATGAGAGCAGTGATGATGGTTCGCAGTATCAACCTGAATTTTGGATACATGACACGTACCAGCCTGCCTGGATATGATAAGATGATTGGCGACATTTTCGGCCAACATAACGGTGCTGACGGGCTGCTTCCCGGATTGGGGTTTGCCTTCGGATTTGATGGCGGAAAGAGATTCATAGAGAGAATGAAAGAAGACAACCTATTGGTAATAAACAAAAACAATATTACACCCGCCATAAGTAACCGGACAAAAAATATGAGACTGGAAGTTTCCCTGGAACCTTTCCCGGGATTAAAAATCGACCTTAACGCTCTCTACGAGGATAATCGGCGTACAGAATTTCAATTTATGTTTGAGGAGATGCCTGTGGTTCACGGTGGCAGTTTTGCAATGACTACCATCTCCCTCTCATCAGCATTTGAAAACCAGAGAGCAGGTAAAAACTACTTCTCAAGTACATTCGAGAGGTTTCGGAAAAACAGGGAGGCTATCGCATCAAGAGTAAGGGGCCAATATGAACTTTCACACTACCCTTCCAGTGGATTTCTGGCTGGAAGCAGCTACGCAGGACAACCGTTTGACCCGGCAACAGGTGATGTTAACATTAACTCAGCCGAGGTGTTAATCCCTTCATTACTGGCAGCATATACAGGCAAGGATCCTAACAGCGTGGAGCTTACCGCCTTTCCCGGCATGAGGTCGCTGTTACCAAATTGGAACATATCGTTCGACATGATGTCAATATTGCCTGAACTGGGTGAGCATGTGAAGTCGTTAAACCTTGTTCATCAATACATATCGCATTACCGTGTTGGTTCGTTCTCATCTTATCTCAGCTGGGTGCCGGCAAACGATGATGGTGACCTGGGTTACATACGTGACGCCCTCTCAGGATCTCCTATCCCCTCAACACCATACGATATCTCAGCGGTAACCATTACAGAAAGCTTTCACCCGCTTATTGAGGCAAACAGCATACTGAGCAACAATATGAATGTAAGCCTGAGGATAAATAGGACAAGGGCGCTGAACCTGAATATCCCTTCATACAGGATAGTGGAGATGAATGATAACGATATTGTTGTTGGAATAGGCTACCGCATTGCCGATTTTAACCGGATAGCAGGATTCGGGTCAAACTCAATGCAAAGGGTCAGAAACAGTCGGTTGCCGGGAATAGCTGGAGAGAAAGGCCAATCTCACGCCTCCGAAACATTCAGTAACACTCTGAATCTCCGTTTCGATGTCTCTCACAAAACCACGAGTGCTCTTATCAGAAAAATTGAAGACGGTTTTACTCAGGCTACAAGCGGAATAAAGACCATAACTATACGTTTTACTGCAGATTACGAATTAAGCAGGGCTCTAACACTGCGTGCATTTTACGACAAGTTGATAAATACACCACTTGTTTCATCATCATCCTATCCGGGAGCAACAACAAATGCGGGGGTAAGTTTGCGGATAAACCTTATTCAATAGCCTGGTTCATCGGGGTTGAAGCATTGAAACTGGCAGAGCGAAGTATTGAAACTGGCTAGGTATAACATTGAAACAATCTGTATGAAGTATTAAAACTGGCTGGGTGAAGCATATTCATATAGAAAGATGGTTTACCCGGCAACCAAAAATCATACAAAGGTGTTATATGAAAAAAGAGATGGCTGAGAAATACTGAAAATTAGAATAAAAACCGCTATTTTATCTTAATTAATGTTGCAAAACGGGCTTTCCTGCGTTTTTTTTTAATTTTAAGAGGATATGTTAAACAAAAAAGTCGTTTATTTGTTAAATTAAAATGAACAAAGACGATCTTTGAAATAAAATAGTCACTTATAAAAAGAGGTTAGTAAAGAAAGTACAGTATGAAAAAATCGACTATATGGTTGGTTGCCGTTGTTATGTTCACCACTTTTTTAGCTTTACTGTTTCTGCAGGTAAGATACATGAGGACAAGCATGGATATCCGCACCAAACAGTTCGATGAGCAGGTAAACAGAAGCTTGTACAACGTGATGAGGGATCTTGAGCAGGATCAGACACGCGATTACCTGGAGCAGGATATGATTGAATCGGAAAACAGATATTCACAGTATTCCGCCCCGCAGATGTCCCCAAATATTTCAGAGCAGAAAACAGGTGCAGCAATAACACAACCCGGAGGAAGTGATACAAGAATAAGGCTGAACGCACCACAGCAGTCGATGCGGCCGGATCAGCAAAGGGAGAGGGTGTTTTTATCACCCAGCCAGGGCTTAAGCACAATCTCAAAAACCCAGTATGATATGCAACAGTCGTTGTCGAAGCGATATCTTCACGAGCGCTCATTACTTGATGAGGTTATTTTTAAAATAATGAATCGTGCCAGTAATGAGCCTATTGAAAAAAGAATCGATTTCAACAAGGTTGAACAATATATTCGTTACGAGCTGTCATACAATGGATTGAACGAACCATTCAGTTTTCAGGTAGTGAATTACAACAATAAGGTGGTTTTTTCTTCTCCCGGCTTTTCGACAAAATACAAAGATGCGATTTACACTCAAATTCTGTTTCCTAACGATCCACCGGCAAAATTAAACCAGTTGAGGGTTTATTTTCCAACTAAAAGGAATTATGTGTATAGTGAACTTTCCTTTTTTATACCATCGCTAATATTCACGTTTATACTACTGATAACGTTTATATTTACGATAGTATCACTGTTCAGGCAAAAGCGTTTGTCTGAGATGAAGAACGATTTTATTAACAATATGACGCATGAGCTGAAGACGCCAGTCTCCACCATCTCGCTTGCCACGCAGATGCTTAAGGATGAGTCTATCCTTAAGTCGCCCGAAGTGTTCAAGCATGTCACGGGAGTGATACATGATGAGACCAAAAGGCTCAGCTTCCAAGTAGAAAAGGTGTTGCAGATGTCGCTTTTCGACAAGCAGAAGACAACTCTGAAGATGAAAGAGATAGATGCAAACGACCTGGTGGTGAGTGTTGCCAATACTCATGTGCTGAAAGTGGAGAAGTTGGAAGGCATTCTGGACATTGATCTTCAGGCTGAAAAGTCCACAATACGCGTGGATGAGATGCACTTTACCAATGTGCTTTTCAACATCCTGGACAACGCGTTGAAATACAGAAAAAAAGATGTTCCGCCTGAATTGATGATCCGTACACGCAACGAAGGGAACAAAATCATTATTACCATTGAGGATAATGGAATCGGGATGAGGAAGGAAGATTCGAAAAAGGTATTTGAACGGTTTTATCGCGTTCCTACCGGCAACAGGCACGATACAAAAGGATTCGGACTGGGGCTGGCATACGTGAAAAAGATCGTAATAGACATGAATGGCACAATACGTGCCGAAAGTGAATTAGGTAAAGGCACCAAATTTATAATTAGTTTACCCGTAATAACACAAAAATGATATGGAAGAGAAGTTAAAAATTTTTTTATGCGAAGATGATGAGAATCTTGGCATGTTGCTCAGAGAATATCTCCAGGCAAAAGGGTTTGATACCGATCTGTTTCCCGATGGGGAGGCCGGTTTCAAAGGATTCGTGAAAACAAAATACGATTTGTGCATCGTTGACGTAATGATGCCTAAGAAAGACGGCGTAACGCTTGTTAGAGAGATAAGGACTATCAACACTGAAATACCTGTGATCTTTTTAACGGCCAAAAATATGAAAGAGGATGTACTTGAAGGCTTCAAAGCCGGAGCCGATGACTACATTACCAAGCCGTTCAGTATGGAAGAGCTGGTTCTTCGTATTGAAGCTATCATTCGCCGTGTGAAAGGCAAAAAAAGCAAGGAGCAGCAAGTATACAACTTTGGTACGATGACCTTCGACACTCAAAAGCAAATTCTTAATATCGGCGACATCCAGACAAAACTGACAACCAAAGAATCGGAGTTGTTGTCGCTCCTATGTGCTCACGCTAACGATATTTTAGAACGCAACCATGCACTGAAACAGATTTGGGAAGAGGATACATATTTCAACGCACGCAGTATGGACGTATATATCACTAAACTGCGCAAACTGCTAAAGCCAGAACCCAACATCGAAATCATCAACATTCACGGAAAAGGGTACAAGCTTATTGTTCCTACTGAAGAAGGTGATAACGTAGAATAACAAGAGTGCAATTTTCACTCTCTATAAGAGGCCGTTCTGAATGGAATGGCCTCTTTATATTAATAATTTTTTACCCTAACAGAAGAGTAACAGAAATATATTGTTTACATTTGCAAAAAAAGAGGCCCATTTACAGTCAATAATATGATTTGAAATATTTATGATTTTGAAATATCTATTGGCAGGCGTGAAAATATTGAGAAAAGAAGAGTAATTTGAAAAATAGAGTCAGATATGAAGAGTAACAAAAGAAAAATGGCGAAAACGCTTAAGGTTATCGCCACAGATCGTAACAGAACTAATATTCTGCGTGAATGGGAACAAAAGACTATTGCATACCTTGTGCAAAAGGTGCCTTCCCGGATCACTTCCGACGGTCTTACTGCCATCGGCTTCTTCGGAAACCTTCTGGTTGCTTCAAGCTTTGTATTGGGAGCTTATCTGAATCGTTACTGGCTGCTTATGTCATTGTTAGGTTTTGTTATAAACTGGGTAGGCGATTCGCTCGACGGGCGGCTTGCATACTACCGGAACAAACCACGCAAATGGTACGGTTTTTCTCTTGATGTGTCAGTGGACTGGGTAGGTACCTTCCTGATTGGATTAGGTTATACCATCTATGCCCCCGGGATATGGAAATATGCAGGATTTTTCTTCGTTGTGTTCTACGGATGGGAAATGATTACCGCCCAGTTGCGTTATAAGATAGGCGGCCAGTATTCTATAGACTCCGGTATCTTTGGCCCTACCGAGGTGAGATTATTGCTGGGAACCATTATCACGTTAGAGGTATTTATACCCGGTTCCATTCAGTACCTTGCAACCGCTGCCTGTGTTTTTCTACTTGTTTCGAATCTGGTTGAGACACGTAAACTGCTTATACTGGCCGACAAACAGGATATTGCAGATCGCCGGAGAAAAGAAGAGGAGCGCAAAGCAAGAAGAATTGAAAATGCATAAACTGACGCGTTTTATTCAGTAGGAAGATAATTACAAAACCTTTCAGTAATCTGATTATCCTCCCAAAGAGTATTACTCTGGGGAAGTGGTTTCGAGGAAATCCACAACCCTGGCATATGCCTGTGCATGCAAGTCAACTTTCGGCTGCAAACACAAAAATATCAACCAAAAATCCCTACCTTTGTGAAACTATTCAGTTAAACAAAAATAACGGTTTAGCGATGGCAATATTTGTTTTGCATGAAAATACAAAAGCAAACCAAATATTTTGAATTAATAGAAAAGTATCGAAATGACACATTCAATGACAGGATACGGCAAAGCAGTTGTCGAACTCCCTAACAAAAAAGTAACTGTCGAGATTAAGTCCTTGAACAGCAAGCAGTTTGATCTATCTATACGTATGCCGGCAGTTTACCGGGAAAAAGAGATCACACTGCGTAATAACCTTTCACATAGCCTGGAACGAGGTAAGATCGATCTTAATATAAATGTGGATGTTATCTCCAGGGATGTATCCTCAAAGATAGATTTCAATACACTGAGCCAGTATCACAGAGAAATAAGGGACCATGCCCTCGAAATGAGCGTTTCTCCTCCCCAGGACTGGTTCTCAATACTATTACGCCTTCCTGATGTAATGAAACAGGATACGGAAGAGCCCGACAATGTGGAATGGGAATCTATAGGGAAAGCAATTGAACGTGCAGTAGATGATGTCATTGCCTTTCGCAAACAGGAAGGGGAGATGCTGGCGAAGGTACTGACTGAAAAAATTGAACGGATTAGCGCCCTGCTTATTGCAGTAGAACCTTTTGAAACAGAACGCGTTGATAAGATAAAAAGTAGAATCTATGACGAACTTAACAACCTTGAAGGGATTGAATTCGACAAGAACCGTTTTGAACAGGAGATGATCTACTACATTGAGAAGCTGGATGTGAGCGAGGAAAAAAACCGCCTTGCCCATCATCTTAAATATTTCACAGAAACGCTAAACGGCTCACGTTCCCAGGGTAAAAAGCTTGGGTTCATTGCCCAGGAGATAGGGCGCGAGATAAACACCCTGGGTTCCAAATCAAATCAATCGGATATGCAATGTATTGTTGTGCAGATGAAGGATGAGCTGGAGCAGATTAAGGAACAGGTTTTAAATGTATTGTAAAGAAAGGTAGAGAAGCAGAGAAGCAGAGAAGCAGAAGCTATTTATGACACAATTAATAATAGTTGTGGCTCTACCGGAAAAAGTAATAAAATGGCCAAACTAATCATTTTTTCAGCACCTTCAGGCTCAGGTAAATCGACACTTGTGCGTTTTCTTTTGTCACAGGGACTGAACATTCAGTTTTCCATCTCGGCTACCAGCCGCGAACCACGCGGGGATGAGAAAGATGGTGTAGAATATTATTTCCTGTCACCCGACGAGTTCCGCAGGCGCATAAACAACAACGAGTTCCTAGAATATGAGGAGGTTTATGACAATAAATTCTATGGTACTCTGAAAAGCGAGGTGGACCGCATTCTAGAAGAAGGCAAGAATGTGGTTTTCGATGTTGACTGTGTAGGTGGGCTCAACATTAAAAATATATACAATAACCAGGCATTGAGTGTTTTTATTATGCCTCCGTCGGTAGAGGTACTACGCGAAAGGCTTGAAAAACGAGGTACCGACGAACCGGAAGTCATTGAGAACCGGTTGGCAAAAGCTGAATATGAAATGAGTTTTGCTCCGCAATTCGATGTAATAGTGAGCAATGACGATTACGACAAGGCAAGGGCTGAGATTCTGAAACTGGTCACCGACTTTATTGAAGAGTGATTTTTCTGGCCCTGTTCCCGATCAATTCATTTAATATTTAACTGAATCATATTAAAAAAGCATACGCATTATGATCAGAAGGTTATCCATAATTTTCGCGGCCTGTTTTCTCTCTTTCTCTCTCTTCCCGCATTCACTGGAAAAGGAGACCCGCACATATGCGGTGAAGGATGGACGGGAGCTTAAACTGGATCTGTACAGATCAGATTCTGCCGCCTTATTGCCACAGCCATGCCTCCTTTTTGTTTTTGGAGGCGGGTTTAAAGAAGGGGAAAGAGATGCAAAAATATATTCTTCTTTCTTCAACTATTTCGCCAGCAAGGGATTTACAGTAGCCTCTATTGATTACCGCCTGGGGATGAAGGGGCAAAAGGCCCCGGGTTTATTTAATTACAAACCAATTCAAAATTCCATTTCACTGGCTGTAGCCGATCTATATTCTGCGACAAGTTATCTGCTGGAAAATGCCGAAGAGCTTTATATAGACCCTTCGCTCATAATAATCAGCGGATCAAGTGCAGGTGCCATCACTGTTTTACAAGCAGATTACCGTGAACGCGACAACCATCCCTCAGCCAGTGTGCTGCCTGACAATTTCAGATATGCAGGTGTGATTGCCTTTGCAGGCGGAATCTTTAGTACTGAAGGTGTACCGTCGTACGCAAAAAAGCCTGCTCCCACTCTTTTCTTCCACGGCAGTGCCGATAAGCTTGTACCATACGACAACATTCGATTATTCAATATTGGCATGTTCGGATCTAAATCGCTGGCGAAGAGATTCCGTGAGGAACATTATCCATATATTTTCTACAGCATGGAAAATATTGGACATGAGGTGTCGGGTTATCCCATGGAAGAGTTTCTGCCCGAGATAGAACAGTTTATAAATGATATGGTGTTCGACCGCAGACAACAGATGATAGATATAAACTATAAAGATATTCTGCGAAAATCGGACACTTCTACAACTCCGGACAGCTATTACGACTGAAATGCTTGCGTTGCCAGGATAGAAAATCACAGTACTCACCATATGGTTCATGCATAGCTACCTGAACCCGATTGCAACACTGGGAACTTGGACATGCGTCTGTGGCATAGTCTGGTAAACTTATGGCAGATATTCAGTAAGAGACAATCGGGAAAAAAATGTGCTTTTAAGGCTCGACGAATTTGCCAAAGGTACAATTCCGCTGCAGGATGGCATCCATCACCCAATTGGTACGGGCAGCAGATACACCTGTACTAACAGGCATAAGCCCGTCTCCGTTTAGATAGTCAACGATACTTTTAATGAGGTAATACTGAATATTCTCAGGATTCTCTTCGTGATATTCCTTCTTCCCTTTGTCAGTTTCCAAAAGTATTGGGGTAAACATAAAGGTTGAGAATGAGCCCTTGCCTTTAGTTCCAGTAATATCGATCTTATCGGTGCGGGTGTTTCCCGGTGCAACAAAGCTCCAGCTGCCGCTGCCCAATATACCGGATTTAAACCGGAAGGCTGCTGTGACGGTATCTTCAACCTCATACAGATTTTTCACATTAGTACTGAAGCCGTGTGCATCGGTGATCTCACCAAACAAATAATCAAGCAGATCGAACTGATGTGAAGCAAGATCGTAAAAATATCCGGCGCCGGCGATCTCTTTCTTCACTCTCCAGGGCAGACTATCCCGATTATAATCATCTGCGTAAGGTGGAATGGCAAATCGGATTTGCACGTTAGATATATCTCCAAGCAATCCATCATCGATCAACTGTTTCACCCTGAGAAAATAAGGGAGGGTGCGACGGTAATAGGCAACGAAACAGGGGACTCCGGTCTCTTCTGACACACGACATATCCTAAGTGCTGATTCGTGCGAGGCAGCCATTGGCTTTTCTACATATACCGGTTTTCCGGCCCTCATTGCCGCAATGGCGTACTCCTCATGCGATGCAGGAGGTGTTGCTACATACACCGCATTAACCCCGGGATCGTTGATCAGATCATATGCATCGTCATACCATTTGCCGATTCCGTGCCGCCGGGCATAATCTTGCGCTTTTTCCGCATTACGGCGCATCACTGCTACCACATCCGATTCCTCTACTTTTCCGAAGGCCGGGCCGCTTTTTTTTTCAGTTACGGATCCACAGCCGATGAAACCCCAATGTACCATATTAACAATTAATAAATTTTATCTTTGAAATATCAACCATCAGTAAAATCATTTATGAGTCCTATTTTAATTGTTGTTTGAGTCCACTTTAATAAGTCGTTTTGTAAAAATATAATATTTGATTTTCAAGTGATGAGTCCTCTCCGAAAACCTCAAAACTCAATTTTATTGGCTTGCAACTTATTGAAAATCAATGTTCATCTTGTGAAATTTTCAAGAAAAAAGACTTATCGGAGGAGACTCAGTGATTATAATGTCAAATATTCTATTTTGAGACTTTTTCAAGCAGATCTTGCTTAAAAATTGTTCTCTTTCTGTAAGAGATTATGCCCAGAATGCCAATCATAAGAAATGCGATGGCAATGTACAAAAAAACAGACGTTGTACTTTCTGTTTGCCCATAAGAGTGCATACCGCTCAGGAAATAGTTTACCCCGAGGAAAGTCATAAGTACTGAAGAAAATGCAAATACCGACAGCAAGTTAAAGATCCATTCGTTATCCCACTTTTTAATTAGATGTATATGTGTAACTATTGAATATACTACAATTGTTATAAGTGCCCATGTCTCCTTGGGGTCCCAGCCCCAGTACCTGCCCCACGATTCGTTTGCCCATACAGCACCCAGAAAAGTACCGGTCGCCATCAGAGCAAGCCCCGCCAGAAGTGACAGGTTATTGATAATTGTCAGTTCTCTGATACGGTATGATAGAAGCATACTCTTCTTAGTGAAAGTCATTATTAATAGGTTGGTGATACCAAGCAAAAAGCTGATACCAAAAAATCCGTAGGCCCCCACAATCACCGCCACGTGAAACATCAGCCATGGCGATTTCAGTACCGGTACCAGTGTGTCTATTTGCGGATCCATCCAGTTGAGGCCTGAAACAAAAAGGATGATACCACCGAAAAGGGTTGCCAGGGCAAGCGTGATGGTGCTCTTCCGGCCAAAGATAAGTCCCGCCAGTACCGTTGCCCAAGCTACATAAACCATTGTCTCGTAAGAATTGCTCCAGGGAGCATAACCGGAGATATACCACCGCATTCCCATACCATAAATATGTATAAGAAACACCAGCAGTGTCCCTCCTATAAACAGTGCTGAGGCATAACGAATCCACTTTCGTTCGTTCAGCATTAGCATAAATGCAAGCATCAGAAGAATTCCGCCAAAGAGAAAATAACCTTCTTTGCAGTGATTAAAAATATTCAGATGGTTATAACGGATTTCGGCCTCAAGTTTTTTAGGGTTGATAAGCGAGGCTTTGTCGTTCTTCCGTTGATACTCTTCAATCAAATCGAGCACCCTGCCGGGTTTGCTCCAATCACCGCTACTGAGCGAGAGTGTAACTTCCGAGAGGTACCATGCGAATGTGTTTGTTATAAAAAGTGAGTCTTTTTCGTTGAAAACAGATAGATTGCCGCCCGGAGCATACCATGTGTGAGAAGAGCCGTGAGGATTGGGAAAGATGCCCGGCATAGCACCGTTAAACAACTGATATAAAATGTTTACCCTTTCATCAAGCTTTAACAGGTCTTTATCGAAAGTACTCCGTTCACCTGCCGGTTTATGATATATCTCCTGCAGTTGAGGCAATAGCCGATAGTCTCCCCTATGATCAAAAAAATGATAGTAAGCAACATGTTCTACCGGCAGGTTATACCGGTCACTGATCTGTTCGTTTGCCATGGAGATAACTGGTACCTGCATCCACATCTGCGGCTGTGCAATCAGGCTCAGAAGGAACTGGTCGGAGTTGAGATTGCCATATACCGGTTTCTTATATATTTTTCGTAATATCTCTGATGAAAAAGTGTTCATAGGCATCACGCGCCCGTGAAACTGTACCGGCAATGCACCAAACCTTGCCGCATGTTCCTGCGGTATGGTATTTTGCTGTATCTCTTCAATCATATGGCTACCTGGCAGCTCCTGTCCCTGGCTTACCATGGTAATCAGTACCATAGTGAGCGTCATCACGGTTTTCCTTGCACTCTCCCTTGTCTCCTTAAGCTGTCTTGCAAGTTTTCTGAAATGAGAACCGGGAAGAATGAACATAAGGATGAAGCCAAACACAAGAATGAGGTAACCTGTATAGGTGATAGTTCGTCCAGCCACATCACTGTTGACCGAAAGGATAGTACCTTTCTCATCGTGATCGTAAGAAGCTTGGAAAAATCGATATCCTTCTAAATCAAGCACGTTGTTCATAAACAGTTTCACCTCCCTCACTTCACCATTGATATGTATCAGCAGATCGCTCTCGTAAGATGATGGGCTTTCAGATCCTGGATAACGGATAATCCTGAATTCGGCAAGTTCCAGCACAAAAGGCATCCTCTCGGTCTTAATTCCATTTGATGTATGCATCATCATTGTGTCTGCCTTTTCACCCTCACGGATATGTATCTGCCCCTCTTTCCCGAACAGGAAAGTAACTAATGCGCCCGCAAGGATGACTACAAGAGCTAAATGAACCACAACCATTGCCCATCTTTTCCTTTTGATGAAATTTTGACGAATAAGAATAAGGATGAAGTTAAGCACCAACAGGAACTGCAGTAAGATAAACAGTGGTGAGTAGTATATAAGCATTTTGGCTGCCTCGGTACCCATCTGTTTTTCCAAAATCGTAGCTGTTGCCAAACCAATAGCATAAACAAACAACAGGGTAATGGTTGCCTTATAGGAGGTAAGAAGTTTCAGTAATCTGTCCATGCCGTAATTATTGATACAAAATGTTACAAGCTTGTTTTACTTTTGCTTTAAACAGATAAACTGAAGCCAAGCTTGACTGAAATGGTTACTATAACTCATTTATCCAGTGATAAAAAATGAGTGAAAAATCCGATTTCTTTCACTCATTTTTCATCAAACCGGAAACAGTGAAGCGGCCTCAGGCCTCTTCCCATTGTTTACGAAGTAACTCAAGAGCCGCGGGTACTACCACTTTACGGTCTCCCTGGCAACCACACTCGAAACTGACATATTTGTCGTATCCGATCATTTTCAGCCCTTTAAAACCGTTAACATAGTTATCAGCTTCTCCATCTTCTCCGGGCATGCTGCGGCGTTTGCGGCTGGCAACATGCACATGCTGCAGATGTTCGCCAGCTGAGATAAACGCTCCCATATCGGAGTTCTCCTCCCAGGTCATATGCCAGAAATCGCCCATGCATTTCACACCCGGGTTATTGATATCGCGGCAAATGGATGCAGCATCGCCTACCTGGCGCAGGTAAAAGGCCTCTCTGCGATTGAGCGGTTCCAAGATGACGGTGGTTCCCTGTTGCTGTGCAAAGGTACCCATTTCTTCGAACTGCTCACAGAGAAAATCGCGTGTCTCCTGATTATGGGGCATAACGGGAACCTGGCTGTTGAATGCCGGAACTATGATGACGCCGATAGATCCCAGTTCCCCGGCGGCAATAATAAGGTCCTCCATCGTGTTACGGCATTGCTTACGGACGGCAGGAT
>NZ_DCEN01000028.1:0-4572 GCF_002316955.1 Proteiniphilum sp. UBA1028 | reverse complement strand
TCAAAGATAAAGAGAGCATGGAATGCTCCACCCGGACTGGGATTAAACTTATGCAACTCTATATAATTCGTATATAATCTCTATATCAACTCTATAATTTTATAGAGTTGCCCCCTCGTAGTATGATCGGAGCCCCCTCGAAATGCAATTCCCCTATCGTTCAGTTTATGCCTATTTTATCAAGAAGTATTTCGCCGGAGTCAGTCTTGTCAAAAACAAATCGGATCTGATTTATTTCCGACGGCTCAAACGTGCTGTCAGCTTTTGTAAATTCGCTGAAAGGAATTTCCACGTACTGCAATACCCTTTCCACAGGTTTATTTTTCGCCATCGAGTAGATACGGTTGGTCTTCGTTAACTTTGTTTTCAACGGTGGAGGCAATTGCCTGAAGCTACCGAACGATTTTGTTACGCTGCCGTTTTTCGCAGTCAGTTCCATCGAGAAATCGATGCTGTTCGCCTCCTCATCCTTGTTGTTGCAGATAAAAAAGAAAAGATTGTTGTGTCGATCTTTTTTCACCGTACTATCCGGAATATGAATCACATATTGCGGCAGGGCGGTCGCCACGCTGTCGTTCTTCTCCCAGCCCAGGCATACCCCGCTGTTTTGTTGCGATGTTCCCCAATCGTCCCTGAGCGGCAGCGCATCTTCCCGCCAGGCCTTTAAATTCTCCCCCTCAATCCGTCCGCCCTGCAGGGAGGTCGTTGTCACGTCAAAATCCTCCTGAAAATCGGCAATATATGTAAAGTTTGTGTCCTCGAACTGACTGATATAAAAGTCTTTCGGAAGGATGCCGGCAGCTTGTCTGAAATCTTTGAACAGAGGAATATAGTCGGTGTTTCCTTTCAGCGTTGATTCCAGAAAGGCCGATATGTACACTTTCGCAATCTCTCTTTGTTCTTCGCCGCTCATGATGGGCTTTGTGTTCAGGAACCAGGAAGCGGGTATTCCGTTGTCTTTTCGTCCCCAGGAGGTGTTGAACTGTCCGTGATTTGCCCGGTAAATGTAGAGCGCTGTTTTAAAATGGTAATTCCCATCCTTGAAAATCACCCTGTTGTACACCCTGTTGCCTAAAAACCAATGCATATCTTCGTCGTGTCCACCCTGCAGGATCAGGTAGTTGATGTTTTCGGGTATGATCGCGACCTCTTTTTGCGGAGTGTAGGGGTCGTTTGGCGCTATCTGGACGATCCCTTTGATGGAAAAATTAAAATCGAACTTCTGCTGTGCGTCAAGGTGATATCTGTCGAGTTGGTTGATCGCAGCAGCGGTCACCACGGCTGCTCCACCCCGGGAATGCCCAATCAATGCGATGTTGTTCATGTCCACCCTTTCGTAAAATGGATTGTTTTTCGTCTCGTTCCATTTTCGCCAGTTCTCAAGATGCTTTAGAAGCAGCCATGCCCGGGTGAACATCTCTTTTTGTTCATAGTCACCCATCCACCCGCCATTCAGGAAGTTCTCGTCCACAGAAGCCACAATGTAGCCCCTGCTTGCCATTAATCTGCCCAGGTATTCGTATCCCGGATCAGAGTAATCAATCATGGAATGGTTGCCATGCACTATTAAAACCAGCGGAAAAGGCCCTTTTCCGTCCGGGTACCACACCCTGGCATTTATTGGATAATTCTTTGAGTTGAATCCCCAGTAGGCCTTTCTCGCATAATTTGCAAATCCGGACGACTGATCAAAGAAAGGGGTGGCATCCACGGATTCCGTTTTAATGCTTATCAGGCTGCCGTATTCGGGCCTGTTTTTATCGTCACCCGATCCATAAAACAACTCTTTCACGTTCTCTTTTCCCGCTTTCGAGGGATCATCAAAAGCCTGCGGGATGGTTGCCTTCAAGGACCGATCGTTTGGGACGATGTCGCTTTCAAAGCCATCCGTAGAAAGGAAATAGAAAAGCAACCCGTTCATCACCACCACGAACAGGAGTAATAAACGTGACGACCTTTTTCTCAGGCCCCTCGATACGGAATATCCCACAATGGCCCCACAAACAAGTCCGAAAAGAATAAAGGAGCGACTGAAAAAGCGGTAAGGCAAATAGCCCGCAACAACGTAGGTGGCAATAAAAGCCGCGACGAATGAAGGGTTAAACGATTTGACGATTTTGAACAGAGGCTTTGCCAAAGCCGCAGTCCCGAATATCAACAACCCCATTATCAGCAGGATCAGGAACACATCCAGTATTGGAGAAACGCCGGTTTTAAAATATGATCCCAGGATGAATAGAACGAAAATCATCGCCACAACGGCTCCGGCAGCAGCACCTCTCCATGAATTCTCCGCAAACGCGACAACGAAGTATCGGGTTTTTCTCAAAAAAGAGTTCATTTTATTCATGATCAAGGGATAGGTGTGGTGATGTAATTAATTCATTACAGGTTTGGTCAGTGACCAATGGCTGTGGATGATTTTCCACTCGTTATTTTCCTCAAGCCGGTACACTTCCGTGCAATTCTCTTTCCAGATTGATTCGCCAGAGTATGAGTGCAGGTTGTAGGTCAGCACTGCCATTGTACCGGATGATTGTACCACCGGATTAATCATTTCAAATTTGTCCATTTTCACCATTCCCCGCATCTTTTCATACAACTCTTTTATCCTGTCCCATCCGTCGATCCGCCTTTCCTGGACAGGATCGAAATAAGTGAAGTCCTTCGAGTACAGGTCGAGATAGGGAGAGGGGTTGCCGTTGTGCCATGCATCGAGAGCTGCTGTTTCCAGGGCAACAATTGTTTCTGTAATGGTCCGCTTTTCCATGATGTTTTTGTCAGTTTATTAGGTTGAGAATTAAGTAAATTGCCGGTAAAAGTGTATAAAAGTGGAAGATTGTTCAGAATACCTCTTCCATGAACTTATTGGCTCTTTTTTTCGCATTTTCTCTCAGATTGTAGTAATAGAAAGGAATGTCGAAGCTGTGATACACCCCCAGTCCCATAATCCTATCATGCAGGAATGTATCCACCCCATTACTTCATCATCAATCCGGATATCGGTGTAGCGGTGGTAAACAGATCGAGCTTCCAGGCTGCCAACTGATAACACATCTCCCCTCCGTTCGGCATTCTCACGTTGCAGGGTATATCCGGGTGCATGATTCTTTATCGTAATCGCACCTCATAATCTCGCATTTGTTTCAACTCTCCACGAAATTCTACTTTTTTCATGAAAGCCAACTGCTTCATCCTGTAATTTAGAAACGAATCACCTATATTAAGGTCGGTATCACAAAGTGTCTGCCCAATAATCCGTGCAGGGCGTTGAAATTCGTGAGAGCAATGTGATAGCAGGAATGAATCGAAGTAGGTTTCCTCTTTTTCTACAATTCGGCCCTTTTCTAAAATCCATAGCAGGGAATTCCCGGATTTGACTCTTTCCCACAGTTTCCTGAATTTCAACAATTCTTCTTCGGTTAGTTGACGAAACTGTTTTTCCGGATTCTCAACCCGGGATAAGTCCGTCGTGCCCAGACATCTCGGGTATACAACCTCTCCGTGGATGTTTTTCATGGAAAAATTAGAAAAATCAAACACGTGAACATGGTTGCTCTGCGGTTGTAAATGATATAACAATCTTGACGCATGAATGATTTCAGAAGCGACAAGTCCTGTCCATAGATAGATTTTTTCATTCCTGTAATTGGCGACAAGCGTTTTTATCGTTTCCACATCTCTGTTTATGAGCGTAAACGTGCTATCTGCATCCATTGACGTGGGACAGTCAAATACTTTTACCCACCAATTACTCCTTTTTCTTATTTCCTCGCCAGCATCTACATCGCAAATGGGACCCACATTCAAGCAATCATCCAAACAAATCAATTGAATAGAGTCCAAATTAAATTTATTGCTCTGAATAAATAAACTTTTTGCACTGTTTCCAAAAACAACATGTATATCTTTATGATCCATCACTTTATATTGTGTTTTTTGTTTTTTGTTCGATGGTCGGGTATCAGTTTACAATTTGTGCTCATAAATTCGTTTAAGGATACTATAATTTATTCTTCTAATGAACTCATGGTCGGAGTTTTTAAATTATTGCAAATTTAGGTAATTTATGGATAACATTCTCATTTTTAGCCAAAATATTCGATGATCATGGTTGAATATATTTAAATGGTGTCCAAAAAACAGACAGGAGGGGTAGAGGGACAAAAATAAAAATTCCTCAAACTTTACGTACAGAAGTTTGAGGAATAGTGTAGGGTGGAGGAATAGTGGCTGATTTTACTTTACTGCCAGCTCTTCAGATGCTTTCGCCTCTCCCCGGAGCTTGACGTTCTGTTCCGGCAAAGCGCGGAACGAGGTTTCTTTGTACCCATTGAAGGAGACTTTCATCATTTTGTTTACGCTGTAGAGGTTGGTGAATGTAAATTCACCGTGCTCATCGGTCTTGGTTTCGGTGATCAATACCGAGTCCGGCAGGGAGTAGATCGCCACCTTGGCGTATTTAATGGGATTGTTGCCGCTGTCAGAAACTTTACCCTTTATCTCAGCGCTCAAGGGTATGATCAACCCGCTTAAAAGAATAGAAAAGAGAATCTTTTTCATCACCTTATT
>NZ_DCEN01000071.1:29013-74707 GCF_002316955.1 Proteiniphilum sp. UBA1028 | reverse complement strand
ATTTTGTCTTTCTACTTATATAACAGCTCAAACAGATAAGTCCAATTCTTCGTATCTATTTGAGGATTTTCAGGATGCTATCATCTTTTATAAAGATGGAAGGCAGTTCGCAGTTCCTTTAAACTTCAATCTGGCAAACGGCCGATATGTTTTTATAGATAAAACCGACCAGCGGGAAAAAGAATTTTCCGATCCGAGCATGGTTGTAGCCATGCATGTAGGCAAAAGAATATTTCTTATGTCAGAGGGCAAAGCAACCGAAGTTATTCAGGCAGACCCTAAATTTCATGTATCTTATACCCCCCTGAAGAAAAAAGCGCCCGCCAAAGTCACATATGGTGGAACAACGGAGACAGCATCGGTGGACAGCTATACCGGATTGACAGGAAAAGGGATCATTAGCGGGGTTCGGGAGAATAATCGGGTTGTAGCCGGCATCAGCAGAACCTACGAAGTACAAGTGGGAAAACGAAACAAAAGTTTTTACAACGAAAGGAGTTTCTTGAAAATCTTTCCAAAGGACAAAAGAACTAGAATTGAGTCTTTCATTAAAGAACATCAAACAGATTTTGATTCTGTTGAACAGGTGTTTCAACTTTATCAATACGTCATCGCACAATAAGCCCTGGATCTGTCTCCCTTTCCTGTAACCCTCTCCATCACAATCACAGCAGGGACAGATGAACCTATGGTTGGAAAAAAACGATTACCGTTTCCCTTCATTTAAAACCATTTGGAGTTGCCCTAAAGCATGGATTGTTTTAACATTCCTTCTTTTCCTATCATGAAAATTAATAGTACATTTGTGTC
Organism: Proteiniphilum sp. UBA1028; assembly: GCF_002316955.1. Taxonomy (NCBI): domain Bacteria; kingdom Pseudomonadati; phylum Bacteroidota; class Bacteroidia; order Bacteroidales; family Dysgonomonadaceae; genus Proteiniphilum; species Proteiniphilum sp. UBA1028. The sequence goes on along the minus strand of NZ_DCEN01000071.1, from coordinate 73,897 downwards.
TCAACATACTCACACACCGTTCATGAAAAAAAATCTTTTATTCACCTGCACGCTTCTCTTGCCTCTCATGCTCTTTGCGCAACAAACGGGCGCAACCTTTAAGAACGGTTTGGATTCACTTGCTTTCATAAATGGCAAGGCTGTGTTTTGTCTTACAGGTTTTGCGGGTTTATCCACAGCACAGGTAGGGGAAGGCAGTTATGAACAGGTCGATCATTTTCTGTTGATTAAGACATCGGACTATTCCGGTCCCAAGTCGGCATATCAGCCAATAAAAGGCTCAACGAATGACAGCTGCCTGGTAAAGGTCGTAGGATCAGACAACTATCCTCTACAGAATATCCTGGTAGAGGCGCGTACAAAATCGGACAAGGTGCTCGAGGGAAAAGTGTCCGGCGACGATGGCAAGGCCTGGTTTAAAGATAACGATAAGCTGGAGAAAATTACAGTCTCTGCCATGGGATACGATGCTATCACGATAGATCATACACTGGGAAAACACTACCTGGTCACGATGACCGAAAATAATATCATTGAAAACAGCACTGTAGTATTTAGTATACGCACAGTGGACGACGAAACAATCTCTCTGTTGCTGCTCACAGACGATTTCAAGGAGAGTAAAAACCGACTCTCCGATCTGCAAAAGCTGGAGAAGAAAATACGCAAACGTAATCTGCTCGAAAAACGGCTAAAAAAGGTATATGTACCCTATGTGCGGAAAATGTAATCGCCCGCGATCAAGAAAGCAGCTTCTTCACCATTTCTGAAACAGCCCGTCCTTCCGCCTTACCGGCAAGTTGTTTCGTGGCCAATCCCATTACCTTGCCCATCTCTTTCATGGAGGTAGCGCCCACTTCGGCAATGAGCGCCTTCAGAGCACCTTCCAACTGCTCCGGGGTCAGTTGTGCCGGGAGATACTCCTGGATCACTTTCATTTGCTCGATCTCAGCTTCGGCAAGGTCAGGCCGGTTTTGTTCCGAATAGATCGTGGCACTGTCTTTACGCTGTTTCACCATTTTTTGCAAAATGGATGTGGCTGTCTCATCAGATAGATCTCCGGCAGCACCCTTCGCTGTTTTTGCTTCCAGCAACTCTTTCTTTATTCCTCTCAACGCTTCCAGACGCACTTTGTCCTTGGCAAGCATTGCTTTTTTTATCTCTCCGGTAATCTTTTCCAGTAGTTCCATGTTGTTTCTTTTCTTTGATCTATTCCTGTTATATCCAAAGCCATTCTAAACAGGTCCCATCAATCGAACAGAGACGTCGACTGAGGATGTGTTTCCGATTGAAAGGCTCGGGGATTGAAATCTGCTTCCCGTTTGAAGACGGGAGTCTTTTCGAGTGCCTCGAGCACCTTATCGTCATCCAGTTCATCAATAGTCAGCACAAACGGTTCCTGCCGATAGTTGACGGTGGTAAGGGTTTTTAACCCTGTTTTTCCGTAATACTTTTCTATCAGTTCCTTGTCGCGTTTCTCCTGCTCCAGCTTCGCATCGCGTTCAATCTGTTCTTGTATCTCTTCTGCCCTCGTCTTTTCTTCCTGATGCTCCTTGATTCCCGGAACACTGGTGATAGAAAAGCCGGTAGCAAGCAGCGTCACTTTCACCTCTTCACCCAGCGACTCTTCCACAGCCGCTCCCCAGATCACTTCAATCTCCCTGCTAAACTTCGACATGAAATCGTGCAAAGCATTCATCTCTTCCATCATCAGCGGACTCTCTTCGCCAAAAGAGAGGTTGATCAGAATTTTCTTGGCGCTGAACACATCGTTGTTGTTAAGCAATGGTGAATGCAATGCGTTCTTTATGGCATCATTGACCCGATCATCCCCTTTCCCCAGGCCGCTACTCATGATGGCCACACCACCATCTTTGAGCGTGGTGTTTACATCAGCAAAATCGAGATTTACATGTCCGTGCACGGTGATGATCTCGGCAATGCTCCTGGCTGCGGTTGCCAGTGTATCATCGGCTCTGGCAAAGGCATTCAGCATGGTCAGATCACTGTAAATATCCCGCAAACGCTCATTATTGATGACCAGGAGTGCATCCACATTTTTGGCAATCTCTTCCACGCCCTTCACTGCCTGAACAATCTTTCGGGGACCTTCAAACATAAAAGGAATGGTAACGATGCCTACGGTGAGGATACCCATGTCCTTTGCCACACGAGCCACCACGGGTGCTGCTCCTGTCCCGGTTCCACCGCCCATACCAGCGGTGATAAAAGCCATTCGGGTGCCGTCGTTCAGTAGATCCTCAATCATCTCAACACTCTCCTCGGCAGCTCTTCGGGCCACTTCCGGTTTGTTTCCTGCTCCCAATCCTCCGGTAGTGCTTTCGCCCAATTGTATTTTCATGGGTACAGGTGATTCCATCAGCGCCTGATGGTCGGTATTGCACAATGCAAAGGAGACGTCGTGTATACCCTCCTGAAACATATGGTTCACGGCATTACCGCCACCACCTCCCACACCAATCACCTTTATGATGGCATCGGTATGGCTCTCGATCTGAAAATCCAATATATCGTCGTTCATTGCTCCTTATCTTTTCTCTGTTATTCATCATCCTCTTCTGAAAAGAATTCGCCAAAGACATCCTCTATCTTTGAGAATATTCCCCCTTCCTGTTTTTCTGCTTTCGGTTTCTTCTCCTTTTTGTCATTTTTCGGCTTTTTCTTTTTCGTGGAAAACCAGCCGGAAGAGGGAGATCTGCGATCCTCATCCTGTTCTTCTGAAGTATCGGCAAGTACAAGTTCGCAATCCTCTTCCGCAAAGATCAACATGCCCAATGCCTGTGTAAATGAAGGATCGCTGATCAGTTCAGGCGCATTGTTGATAAATGTTTTTTTCGCCAACGCCTTTCTTACAGGCATCTTCATCTTTTGGGTAAGATAGAGATCCAGGTTCTTCAGTTGTGATGCTCCGCCCGTAATGATCATTCCCGCCCCCAGCTGTCCTTCGTAACCAGAGAGAATGATCTGCTCCCTGATATTTGCGGTGATCTCATCGAGACGCATGCCGATGACTTTATTTAATTCCGTCAGGTCTATATCTGGTTTCGAAGCAAAAGGAGACGTAAAAAGGGGAGCATCCTGATTTTCCATGGCTCGACCGAATTTTATCTTCAGCTGTTCCGCATCGTTTTCGGTAAAGTTGAGCGCGCTGATATCCTTCGTCAGGTTTTTGCCTCCGAATGGGATGACCACCATGCGTCGCAGTATACCACCCTTGTAGACGGAGAGGGAAGTGGTCCCGGAGCCGAAGTCAACGAAAACGCAACCCAGCTCTTTTTCTTCCTCGCTGAGCGATATCTCCGCCGATGCGGTCGGCCCTACAATAAAATCGACGATCTCCAGGTCCGTTTTGGCAGCGATACTTTTTTCGATATTCGACAACAGGTTTGGGCGTCCCACGATCAGCTCATAACCGGCCTCAATCTGCGAACCGGTCACCCCAACCGGACTGCGCTCCGGTTTGTCGTCGATATAATATTCCACGTCTGCAACCCGATAATTACGCACCATCTCGGGCTGAAACTTTTCGGCCGCTTTGCGCAACTGGCTTACCACCTCTTCAGTGACCATTCCGGTAGAGAGTTGCTTCATCTCATGAAATTCCAGGGTATGCAGTGATTGGCCTGCCAGGGAAACATACACTTTAGCGATCTTCCGCCCCAAGCTGTTTTCGAGCATCATCACCAGCTTATGCACATTGGCCCCTACCTGTTCAATATTGTACACCATACCTCTGCGCACGGAATTACCGGCATCAATGGAACCACTGGCGAGAATGGATATCACATTGTGCTCATTCTTTCGCCCGACAACGCCTTTTATCCGGGAAGTACCCAGATCAATCACAGCTATAAATCCTGAATGCATCATATATTTGGTTGATGAACTTTTTGGTTACATTATTGTTTAACAAACGCTCCTGGAACATTTTTGTTTGCTTGTTAACATCATTTTCAAAGTAGAAATAATCTCTTTTTACTTTCTTGTGCCCACGACCTGATTCTCATATTTCAGGTTGATCTCGCTATATCGATTCCATCCTACCACGTTCAATCCCTCTTCCACAAAAAGGACAAATTTCGCCAGTTTGGCCGGGTAGTCGTCGAGACTTCCCACAACGATCCTGAAATCGCCGGCACGCGGTATCAGTTCCACGTCCTTATTTTTCTGCACCACAATCTGTTCTATCCAGGCATCCCAGTCGGGATTATCCCGTAGGAACATTGCAAAATCATACAGGTCATTTTGTGCAAACTCTTCGTCAATAACACCCGTGGCAATAGGCACATAGACAGCAAAGTTAGACGACAGGGGCATGATACGGCGATCTTTATCAACATAAAAACTGCCTTTTACATCGGAGATAATCCTTAACACCGGCTCCCGCTGGCGAATGGATGCCACAATGGAACCACCTGCCGTGGTATATACCTCTGCCGACTCCACCAGGCGATTGGTAAGAATGGTGTCGCGAATGGCCAACGTGTTGATCTGTCCGAAAGTCTTGCCCACTGGATACAAATCATATCTCTTCACCAGATTCACAACATCCTGTGCCTCTACAAAGCGGGTTCGGCTGCTGTCTTTGATAATCACCTCAAATCGCTCGCATACGTTATCGCGTGAAGAATCTCTGAAATAGGATGCCGAAAAGATCAAATACCCTATTACAACAACAGCAACCAATATGATAAAGACTTTCTTCATGCTGTTATCTGTTTGGTTTGATTACACAAAGATACATTAAGATGTGCAATAGCAGATCGAATTAAAAAACATTAATCATTCACTGTGTACTTCTTTCTCAGCAGGCTTTCGATAGCGGGAAGCAACCTGTCGATATCACCGGCACCAAAAGTAACAAGCACCTCCAGCGGCTTATGCTCAAGCAACCCCAACAGCTCCTCTTTCCGGCATAACACCTTCTCTGGCGAAGTGATTTTATCGAAGATAATCTGCGACGAAACGCCCTGTATGGGTTCTTCCCTTGCAGGATAGATATCCAGCAGAATCACATCATCGAGGAGAGAGAGGCTCTCTGCAAACTGATCTGCAAAGTCGCGGGTCCGTGTATAGAGGTGTGGCTGGAATACACCCGTCACCTTTTTGCCAGGATAGAGTGCTTTGATGGAGTGGATGGCTGCTGACAGCTCCCGCGGATGATGAGCGTAATCATCAATAAATACAATTTTTTTCGATTTGATCTGAAAATCGAAGCGCCTTTTCGCACCGCCAAAGCTACGCATGGCACAGCGGATCTCTTCCGGTGTGACACCACAACGTATGGCTACAGCAATGGCTGCTACGGCATTTTCAATATTCACCTTCACCGGCACTCCCAGAAAAATATCGGCAATCTTCATTTCAGGAGACACGAAATCGAACAGGATCTCCCCGTTTCCAATGCGGATATTCTCTGCACGATAATCGCCCTCCGCTTCTCCATAACTCAGCACAGTCACTGTTTCGTCGGTGCGTGGGGTGACCGGTGCTCCCTTTTTCAGGATAAGACAACCATGAGGACGAATGAGCGAGGTGAATTTTTCAAAACTTTCCCTGTAAGCTTCTTCTGTTCCATAGATATCGAGATGATCGGGATCGGCAGAAGTGATGATGGCGATCCAGGGTTTCAGCCAATGAAAAGAACGGTCATATTCGTCAGCTTCGGCAACGGTAATATTGCTTTTGTCGGAGAGCAGCAGGTTGTTGTCATAATTTTTTAATATCCCCCCCAGGAAGGCATTGCAGTCCACATGTGACTGGCGCAGCAGATGGGCCGTCATGCTTGAGACAGTGGTCTTGCCGTGCGTTCCCGCCACACAGACAGCATCGCTCGTTTTGGTGATCTCACCAAGCAGCTGTGCCCGTTTCATGATAGTGAATCCCCGTTCACTGAAAAAAACCAATTCCCCGTGCGATGCAGGTATGGCAGGTGTATAAACCACGAGCGTTTTTTCTTTGTCCACAAAAAAGGGGGGAATTTTCTGTATGTCATCCTCATAATGCACAAAAGCGCCCTCCTCTACAAGCGTTTGTGTGAGCGGCGTTTCTGCACGGTCATACCCTCCTACCCTTTTTCTCTTCGAAAGAAAATAGCGGGCAAGATTGCTCATGCCAATCCCGCCAATGCCTATAAAATATATATTTTCGTAATTCATACCATGATCAATTTTTCAATCTCATCCACGATTCGTTCTGCCGAATCATGTTGCGCCAGCTTTACAATATTCCGGCTCAGACTTTTAAGCTGTTCTTCGTTCTTCACAAGCGAAAGTGCCACATCGAACAGCAGAGCAGGAGCCAATGCGTCGGAGACCATGACAGCCGCCTCCTTATTCACCAATGCCTGCGCATTCTTCGTCTGGTGATCTTCCGCCACATTGGGTGAGGGAACCAGGACAACCGCCTTTCCGAGCAAACTAAACTCTGATATGGAACCAGCGCCCGCACGGGAAATTACCAGGTCGGCCACAGAATAGGCATACTCCATCCGATGCACAAAATCGCACAGATGCACATTGGGTGGAATCATCCCGGCCTCTTGCAGCTGCTGCATTTCTTTGTAGTAGTACTTACCGCACTGCCAGATCACCTGCACATTGTCCTGCACGGCCAGCTTGGAGAAAGCACCTGTAATACTTTTATTAAGCGTGCGTGCCCCCAGGCTTCCTCCCAGCATCAGGATTGTTCGCTTGAGGGGATCCAGCTGAAAGTAATTATATCCATCCTGCCTATTCTCCTCCGATATCAACAGCTCCTGGCGGCAGGGATTGCCTGTGAGCACTATTTTTTCTTTTGGGAAAAACTTTTCCATCCCATCATAGGCCACACAGATGGTCGCAGCCTTTTGTGCCAGCAGCTTGTTGGTCACCCCCGCATAGGAGTTCTGTTCCTGTAGTAAGGTGGGTACTCCCTTTGCAGATGCTGCCTTCAATATGGGGCCGCTGGCATAACCACCTACTCCCACAGCAATATCGGGTTTGAAGTCATTCACAATTTTTCGCGCTTTTTGCATGCTCCTGAGCAACTTGATGCCGACAGAGACATTCTTCAGCAAGTTCTTCCTGTCGAACCCTGCCACAGGCAGTCCCACGATATTGTATCCGGCGGCGGGCACCCGCTCCATCTCCATGCGATCTTCGGCTCCCACGAAAAGGATTTCACACTCCGGCCACCGTTTCCTCGTTGCGTTTGCAATCGAAATAGCCGGGAATATATGTCCCCCCGTGCCTCCTCCGCTGATAATTATCTTCATACATGATAAATTTCAAATTCCACTTTGTCTTCCAGATTTTCAATCGGCTCCTTCAATAGGGAGTCGGCCGATTCCTCGCATTGGCGGGTATGGTCATCTTCATTCCGACCGGCAGTCTCGTTTTCCTCTCTCTTCTTCCCAATACCAAAGCGGTCGGCACTCAAAATCAGTCCGAAGTAGGCACAAGTAATCAGCGTGGATGTCCCCCCCCTGCTGACCAGTGGCAATGGCTGGCCGGTGACTGGGATCAGGTTTACGGCCACCGCCATGTTGATAAATGCCTGGATGGAAAGCATCAGCGCCGATCCCAGCACCAGAAATTTGGGAAACATTTTTTCCGTTTTCCGGGCAATCATCCCGGAACGAATAAGCAGGATCACATAGAGCAACAGAACAAAAAGACCTCCCAGCATCCCCATCTCTTCGATGATGATGGCATAGATGAAGTCGGAATAGGCCTGCGGAAGGAAATCCCGTTCGGTACTATTTCCCGGGAACACACCCAGGATACCGCCGTTGGCGATAGCAATCTTGGCATGTGCCACTTGGTAATTTTCATCGGTGATAGTGAAATATTCTTCTTCAGAAAGTTCTTTGTGTGCACCAAAGTTGGTGATACGGTTTTGCCATGTACCCAGACGACTTAAGGGACCCGAGCTGGTCCAATTTTCGGGAATGATATTCAGTAACAAGACAAATAAAAGCACCAAAGCAATCCCTGCTCCTGCCACCTTCAGCAAACGTATGAGTTTCACGTTTCCAATGAACATCAACAGATAACACACTCCGAACAGCAGTACTGCGGTCGACAGGTTATCCATGGCAATGATGCCACACACAACAACCATCAGGCCTATCATCCATTTGAACAACAGGCCGTCGTTCGTTCCATTCTGCTTGCTTAACAGAAAAGCCACTGTCCCCATCAGCGATATTTTGGCTATTTCGGAAGGCTGAATGGTGAATCCCAGGAAGGATATCCATCGGTCGGCACCGTTAACGCTGGTCCCGATAAACGGGGTTAGCACAAGCAAGACGATGGCTCCCAGCAGTACAAAAATCAGAAGTGAAAAATAGCGATAGGGAATATTATGAATCAGCAGAATTACTCCCACACCTCCAATTAGGAACATGGCATGCCTGAGAATTGGCCCCCACATGTTTTGTTGCCGGTAAACAATGGTACTGGTTGCGCTGAATATCTCCACCAGTGAGATCACGCAGAGGATGATAAACACCGTCCAGATCACCTTATCTCCTTTAAAGACCTTTTTCACTAAATCTCCTAACGTGAACCCTGTTTCGGGAACGGTATCCACTGGAGATGAAGGATCTGTTGAATGATTGGAATTGTTTAACATAGCTACCTTTTTAAAGAGTTCTCACACATTCCCTGAACTGGTCACCGCGATCTTCGTAGTTTCTGAACAGATCAAAGCTGGCGCAGCAGGGTGACAGCAAAACCGTGTCTCCCTTTTCGGCTAATTGATAAGCTATATCCACGGCCTCCTTCATGGAACATGCATCACGAATCACGGGCACCTTCCCGTCGAAGAAAGCATGTAGTTTACTGTTGTCTTTTCCAAGAAAAATCAATGCCCTTGCTTTTGATTGCACCAACTCCTCAATCTCACTGTAATCGTTTCCCTTATCAGTTCCGCCAAGAATCAGCACTGTTTTGGTGCGCATGCTCTGCAGTGCGTACCAGCATGAGTTTACGTTGGTTGCTTTTGAATCGTTGACATACAGTACGCCGCGCACTGTAGCCACCTTTTCGAGCCGGTGCGGAACGCCTTTAAAATCGGACAACGATGTGCGCAACTGTTCGTCGCTGATGTCCATCAGCTTTGCTACAATCCCCGACGCCAATGAGTTATATACATTATGCAAACCCTCCAGGGCCAATAATTCCAATTCCATAGTGAACTCCTGTTCTTTAGCGTGAATAACTATCTTTCCGTTTTCGGTATAAGCAGCCGCCTCTTTCTTTTGTTGTTTTCCAAAAGGGTAGAGGGTTGCCAACGGCTTTAGCTTGTCAATCTCCTTTGTAACAATGGGGTCATCGATCCAGTAAATAAAAGCATCTTCCACCCTTTGATTGCGGATGATGCGCATTTTGGCATCTACATAGTGTTGCAGGTCATGATCATACCGGTCGAGATGATCGGGGGTAATATTCAGCAGTACCGCAATATCGGCCTTGAAGTCGCACACGCCCTCCAGCTGGAAGCTACTCAACTCCAATACATAATAATCAAAATGCTCCTCGGCCACCTGTCGAGCGAAGCTCTTCCCGATGTTTCCCGCAAGCCCCACGCTCAGTCCTGCCGATTTCAGAATATGATAGATAAGGCTGGCCGTGGTTGTCTTGCCATTACTTCCTGTGATGCAGATCAACCTCGCATCGGTGAATCGGCCGGCAAATTCAATCTCAGAGATAACATGAATTCCGGTGGCCAGCACTTTCCGCATCAACGGGGATGTATCGGGTATACCCGGACTCTTTACAATCTCATCAGCCCGGAGTACGCGCTCTTCGGTATGACCGTTCTCCTCAAATTCTATGCTATAAGCATTCAACGTATCACGATGCGAGTTTTGAAGCGGACCGTTATCGGAAAGGAACACGTCAAATCCTTTTTTTTTCGCGAGTATGGCAGAACCTACGCCGCTTTCCCCACCACCGAGCACAACAATTAATTTCCCATTCATACTTATCTCTTTTGGATATCAATATCCTATCTCATTTTGAGCGTTGCCAGCGTCAACACTGCCAGGATCATTCCTACAAGCCAGAAGCGACTCACGATCTTGGGTTCGGCAAGCGGTGCGAAAGGCTTCTGGATCAATGCATCGATAGTTCCGTCACCCGGCTTTTGATAGTGATGGTGGAGCGGAGTCATCTTAAAAATACGTCTTCCGGCACCATATTTCTTCTTCGTATATTTAAACCAGGTCACCTGTGCAATTACCGACAAAGCCTCCACAAAAAAGACACCGCACAGGATAGGCAGCAACAACTCCTTGTGGATGAGCACAGCAAACACGCCTATGATTCCTCCAAGTGTAAGGCTTCCCGTGTCGCCCATAAATACCTGTGCGGGGTAAGCGTTGTACCAGAGAAATCCCACACAGGCTCCTACAAACGCCGAAGCAAACACCATCAGTTCATCTCCGCCGGGGATGTACATAATATTCAGGTAGGAGGCAAAGTCAACACGCCCCGACACATAAGCCAGGATTCCCAGTGCCACACCGATGATGGCAGAGGAACCAGATGTCAGACCATCCAGTCCATCCGTCAGGTTGGCACTGTTCGACACAGCCGTCACAATAAGGATCACAACCAGGATAAAAACAACCCACACAGCCTCATCAGCATAGTCACCCATCCAGTTAACCAGCCACTTGTAGTCGAAGTTGTTGTTTTTCATAAAAGGAATGGTGGTACTGGTAGTTTTTACATCCTCGCTTTGGAAAGTGACATCTTCGATGATGTTGTTCACCCGTATCTCCCTATTTTCGCGCACCACGATATCGGGACTCAGGTAGATAGTCAGTCCCACAATGAGCCCGAGTCCGATTTGGGCTACGATCTTTGATTTTCCTTTCAGGCCCTCTTTATCTTTTTTGAATACCTTAATGTAATCATCCGCAAAACCGAGCAGGCCCAGCCAAACGGTACTGATCAGCATCAGGATAATATAAATATTTTCCAGCTTTCCAAAAAGCAGCGTCGACACCAATATAGAGAGAATAATGATGATCCCTCCCATGGTGGGTGTGCCTCGTTTGCTGTATTGCCCCTCAAGATCGAGATTGCGGATTGTTTCTCCGATTTGCTTCTGTTGCAGTTTTCCAATGATCTTCTTACCCACAAAGATGCCGATCAGCAGCGAGAAAACAACTGCCATGGCTGAGCGAAACATCACATATTGAAACATACCCGCTCCAGGTACATCGAGTTTGTCTAAATAATCAAAAAGATAATATAACATATATACTGTATTTTCTGTTTCACATCAGGCGTTGTGTTGAGTGGCAAATATCTTTTCCACCTCTTCCCTGTCATCGAAGTGATGCCTCACTCCTTTTATTTCCTGATAATCTTCGTGCCCTTTTCCGGCGATAAGGACAACGTCTCCCGGTCGAGCCAGGGCACAGGCTGTCTTGATGGCTTCACGCCGGTCCACAATGGTAAGCGAGGCATCCCGCTGCTCTTGCGTTAAACCGTCAATCATATCCTGCAGGATGTCACCGGGCTCTTCAAATCGGGGATTATCGGAGGTAAGCACCACCCGGTCGCTCAGGTTCACTGCTTCGCGCGCCATAAGTGGACGCTTTGTTTTATCGCGGTTACCGCCACAGCCCACAACTGTGATGATATGTCCTTTATTATTGAGTACTTCGTGGATCGCGTTCAACACATTCGTAAGAGCATCGGGAGTATGGGCATAATCCACAATTGCCGTATAGGAGCGGGGTGATCGGATGGTCTGGAAACGACCAGCCACGGGAGTCATCAGGGAGAGATGACGAAGTACCTCCTCTCCATCGAGTCCGAGCAGGATGCCCGCACCATACACAGCCAACAGGTTATACACATTAAACACACCCACAAACTGAACCGTAAGCTCTTTCCCATTAATTTCAATATCGGTCCCGTCGAAATGTTTTTCGAAAATACGGGCTTTAAAATCGGCCATGCCCTTCACGGAGTATGTGAATTTTCGAGCTTTGCTGTTTTGCATCATCACTCCGCCATTCTTATCGTCGGCATTGGTGAGGGCAAAAGCATCCTTGGAAAGATTATCGAAAAACGATTTCTTCACGTTCCGGTACTCCAGCATATTCTTATGGTAGTCGAGATGATCCTGCGTAAGATTCGTAAAGATCCCACCCGCAAAACGGAGGCCATAAATCCGCTTCTGATGGATAGCGTGAGAACTTACCTCCATGAAAGCATGCGAACAACCGGCATCGACCATCTTCCGGAGATAACCGTTTAACGTGATTGGATCGAGTGTGGTATGGGTCGTTGCATACCGCTCATCGTTCACATAGTTTGCAACAGTGGACAGCAGTCCGGCAGAATATTCCAGCTGGCGGAACATCTTATAAAGAAGGCTGGCAACAGTCGTTTTCCCATTCGTCCCGGTTACTCCCACCAGTTTAAGTTGTTGCGAAGGATCTCCATACCACGTCGAGGCGATGATTGCCAGCGCCTCGGCACTATCCTCTACTTGCACGTAGGTAACTCTGGAGAAATACTCTTCGATCATTGGTTTATCGTACACCACCACAGCAGCCTCTTGTTCTATCGCTTTGCCAATATATGCATGGCCATCGGTAAATATTCCTTCTACCGCAACAAACAAGGAGCCCTGTGTCACAGTACGTGAGTCGGAAGTAATGGCGGTAACCTCCGCCTCTTCATTGCCACAAATGGCAACGACACGGCATTTTCTTATAATATCTCGAAGTTTCATAAGCTATTGTAATGTGATGGTGATTGTGGTCCCTTTAACCAATTTCTGCCCCGGAGGAAATGACTGAGATACGACTTTTCCGGCACCTGTGAGGTTTATCCTGAGGCCCATTTTTTCGAGCAGGTACACGGCATCACGCGCACCCATTCCGCGCACATCCGGGATCATCGAGTTGTGCAATGCCATGGCCTTGGGCCGATACGCCAAGCTATCCCGTGTCATCTTCACCCAATTGGCAGTTTCATCCAGTTCACCCGCAGGCAAATTTAATGAAGCCAGTACAACCTTGTTCAGTCCCCAGTTACCATGCTTTATCGCAGGTTTTTTTTGCAATGTAGAGTCAATTTTGCAATCATTTACGGTGAGTTGTACTTTTCTCACAAAGGTCTTTTCGGCAATATTCTTGAACACCATACCAGCCATGCCACCGCCGGATGGCACTCCTTTCGGTTTTCTCAGTCCCACAAAAATAGTGTACATCGGTTTATCGGCAGGAAAATATCCGCAGAATGAAACGTAATAACCCCCCTCATATCCGCCACCGGAAGCAATCTGTGCAGTTCCGGTCTTACCGGCTACGGTAAAGTAGTCCGAAGCCACAACTTTCGCAGTTCCCTCCTCAATTACCCCCACGAGCATATCGTGTATCTGCTGCAAAGTAGACTCCTTGCACATCTTCGGATTCACTACTTCTGCCTCCATTTCTTTGATCACCTTGCCGTTCTTAACGAACTGCTTGGCAATAAAAGGCTTGATCATATTTCCACCGTTGGCTATCCCATTGTAAAACATGAGCATATAGATTGGCGGGATTTTTGTTTCGTAGCCGAACGACATCCAGGGAAGCGTGGTTTTGGACCAGTAATTTGCTTTATCATCCGGAAAACGGATAGAAGATGTTCCTTCTATTCCATTGAGGGGAACGTCCCACTTCAGCTGTTTTCTCAATCCGATCCGGTCGATGCCTTCCACATACCGGGCTGGATTACTTTCGTATCCTTTCAATACGATTTTACTCATCACGATGTTGGACGAGACCGCCATCCCCTCTGCGACCGTGAGATAGCCTCTATCCTGACCTCGCCGCCAGTAATGGTCTCTTACCCATCTTTTGTTGTATTGAAAAAGGCCGCTACCAACGTAAAAAGAATCAGCGGGCGTCACCACACCGTCATCGAGTGCTACCATCGCCGTCACCGTTTTAAAGGTGGAACCCGGCTCGTTCATATAAGAGAATGCATTGGGATTCCCTTCGGCATAATCGCCGTTGCTCATTCTATCCAGGTTCACAATCCCCTTGATCTCGCCGCTTTGTACTTCCATGATGATGGCGGTACCCGACTCTGCCTCTGTCTCCACCAGCTTATCCCGAAGGGAACGTTCTGCGATATCCTGGATATCCGTATCGATGGTGGTGACAATATCCAAACCCTCTTCGGCCGGTTTCTCCACCACATCCATCCACTTTCCCTGTATCTTTTGACGGAATTTCACACCCGGGACGCCGCTCAGCAAGGAATCATATTTTAACTCCAACCCGCTGGCACCTCCCTTTTCCAGGTCCTTATAGACACTTCCCACAGTCCGGTTTGCGAGGTTTCCGAAAGGTTTTTTACGCGCATTCCGTTCTTCGGCGATCAGTCCACTGCGGTTGGATCGCTGGTTCCAGAAAGGATAAGTACGTATCTCCTTGAGATCAACATACGAGATATCTCGCCTCAGAATCTTTACGTAACGGGAACGAATGGGTACTTTTTTATCGGACCCTTTTGCTCTGTTTTCATGAATCTGTCGTTCTTCTTTTTCCCGCATATTCCAGCCGTTCATGATCACGTTCCTGTACTGGGCAGCCGAACGGTCGGGAAACTTTCTGGCAAGAGCCGCCGAAAGATCGCCTACATACTTCATCAGGGTATCTTTCTCCATACCGTCTGCCCAAAAGTCCATGTAAATACTGTATAGCGGCTCAGTGGTAGCCAGCAGCTTTCCGTCGTATGTATATATATTGCCCCGCTTGGGAAGGATTATGCGGTCCCTGATGACCGTTTCTTTTTTGCCCACTTCCCGCCATTTCTTTCCTTCGGAAGTAAACACGATTTTGGTAGCCGAAAAAACAATCATTACGGCAAATAGCATCAATATGGTTACTATCAGCCCATATCTTCCCAAAACACCTTTTTTATCTTTTTTGTTTTGTTCCTGCATTGTTTACTCAGGTTTTGCATTTGAGCCCGCTGTATGGGTAATTAAATGCTATTTCTTCTCTTTTTTATTAAGGTAGTATATCGGCTCACTGGTCACCTTTAACTCCAGTCCCGCCTCTGCAACCCTACGTTCTATCTCTCCCTGCCTGCCTGCTTCGGTAAGCTTGGAAGAGATGGTAAGCGACTCATATTTTGCATCTTTCAGCACCTGCTCAAGACGTTCAATCTCCGACATCGTTTGTAACACCTTATATCGGTGCCCGATAAACAAAAACATTATCAGCACAATCGCGATAATGAACCGCATGTTCTTGAGGAAGTAGTTCTCGGTGAGAACACTTCCTCCAAAAACATGGACAAACGATTTGCGTATGTTACCGAACTTCAATTTCATTTGTTGATAGTTATCAGCTCTCAGCAGTCAGTTGCCAGCTTGCGCCCCGACTACTGTAAACTATTTCTTCTCCGCTATGCGCAGCCTTGCACTTCGCGATCTCGGGTTTTGCTGCTGCTCCTCCTCTGCGGGCACAATCACTTTCCGGCTGACCTGTTCGAAAGGTGTTTCCACGTTCCCATAGAAATCCTTGATCAACACCCCCTCAAAGTTGCCTGTTCTGAAAAAGTTCTTTACCAGCCGGTCTTCCAGCGAATGATAGGAAATTACACTCAATCGCCCTCCCGGCTTCAACACGTGCAATGCCTGCGTAAGCATTTCCGTCAGCGCATCCATTTCACCGTTCACTTCAATACGAAGCGCCTGAAAAGCCTGTGCCAATATTTTCTTCTCCCGGTCTTTGAACGCAAATGGCTCCAGAATGGCAAGCAAGTCGTTTGTCAGCGCTATTTTCTTTGTTTGCCGGTATGCCACAACCGAAGAAGCAATCTTGTGTGCGTTTTTTAGCTCGCCATATTTTGAAAAAATATCCCGCAGTCTTTCCACAGTGTATTCATTGAGAATATCTGCTGCACTTTTTTGGGTGCCGCGGTTCATGCGCATGTCGAGATCTCCTTCAAAACGAAAGGAAAAACCGCGCTCCGCATCGTCGAAGTGATGCGACGAAACACCCAGGTCGGCCAGCACCCCATCCACCTCGTCCACCTCGAGGTAACGAAGAAAATTTTTCAGAAACCGGAAGTTGCTTCTTACAAAAGTGAAACGGGGGTCGTCGATAGCATTCAGCGCCGCATCCTCATCCTGATCAAAAGCAATCAGTCGCCCATCGTCATTTAATCTGCGCAAAATTTCACGCGAATGCCCGCCCCCACCAAAAGTGACATCCACGTACACCCCGGAGGGACAGATACTCAACCCCTCGATGCTTTCATCAAGCAAAGCCGGAGTATGATACACCATCTGTCTGCCGTTATCTACCATGATCCTGAAAATTAAGGAAAGCGCGCCATCAACTGCTGCAGGGCAGAAGAAAACTCATCCG
Organism: Proteiniphilum sp. UBA1028; assembly: GCF_002316955.1. Taxonomy (NCBI): domain Bacteria; kingdom Pseudomonadati; phylum Bacteroidota; class Bacteroidia; order Bacteroidales; family Dysgonomonadaceae; genus Proteiniphilum; species Proteiniphilum sp. UBA1028. Next base: position 57,492 of record NZ_DCEN01000071.1, on the reverse strand, counting down.
GATCAATCAATGGCTGTTCCAGCTTCTCTTTAGCCCAAATCTCAATGGTTTCATCCACTCCGAGAAAGCGGACATCCGAACCGATAGAAACCATTTGCATATAACGTTTCGGTATAAGTATCCGTCCGCTCGTGTCCATTTCAATCCTTTCTGCATCCAACACAAACTGGCGGAAAATCTGCTGCTGCTCGCGGTCCCATCTGCTTAGCCGACCACGAAGCATTTCAATTTCTTTCTCCCAAACACTTCCGGGGTATAACACCAAACAATCCTGAAAAATATCTTTCCGAAGTACCAGAAATTCTTCTCCCTCACACTGTAAGCGTTTGCGAAAAATTGCCGGCACAAAAATCCTTCCCTTTGCATCGGCCCTGGCTTCCATATTTCCCAGAAACTGTAACATTTCCCTATCAAAATTCAACCGGACAGAACCTTTAATACTGTAAAAGTACAAAATAAACCACTTTCCCCCACATTTCCACACAATATTTTATAAAAAAGTTATCAACAGGCGCAGAAAAAACCCCATATACCTGAATTACAAACCATTAATCATCAGATAACAAAGTTGTACTTTTAGGTTCATCGTTGTAAACGAAGAAATTTGACCAATCCTGCTCCATGCGTTCACTAATTTTTGTACATTTGCGGCGTATTAGAAGTAGAGGAAAATACAATGAGCCAAGAGAATGGATTCAGGATTAACGTGGACAATATTTTAAAGGCTAAGGCGCCAAAATATTATCACAGGATCCCCCGGTTTCTGATTAATTATCTCAAGCGAACACTTCACCAGGACGATATCAACGGAATTCTCTCCCGGAATAGCGAGGCGAAAGGAGTGGAGTTTATGCGCGCTCTGGTGGAAAAAGAATTTTGCCTGAGCTTAGAGATCCGCGGAGAAGAAAATATTCCGGAATCGGGAAAATTTACTTTCGCTTCCAACCATCCATTAGGTGGTTTGGATGGTATATGCCTTTCTGCATATCTTGGTACGAAGTATGACGGAAAAATCAAGTACCTCGTAAACGATGTATTGTATTTCATTGATCCGCTGAAACCGATTTTTGTGCCCATCAACAAATATGGCGCTCAAGGGAAAGAATCGGCAAAAGCCATCAACGAAGCCTATGCTTCTACCAATCAGATCATCACATTCCCTGCGGGCTTATGCTCCCGGAAAATAAAAGGAAAGATCATCGATCTGGATTGGATGAAGAATTTTATCATCAAGTCGGTGGAATACCAAAGAGACGTTATCCCCGTCCATTTCGAGGGCAAGAACTCCGCCTTCTTTTACAATTTCTCCAATCTCCGTAAAGCTTCCGGCCTAAAATTCAACATTGAGCTGATTTATCTGCCGGATGAAATGTTCAAAAACAGCCATCGCCAATTCACCATCACATTTGGCCAATCCATTCCCTGGCAGACATTCGACAAGTCGAAAACACCGCAAGAATGGGCACAATATGTAAAAGACATGGCTTATGCCATGAAATGACGATTATTTTTAACGCAACAAAGAATGGAAAAGATCATAGAACCGGTCTCCAAGGAGCTGATAAAAAGCGAACTGACCGTACAGAAAAGAATAAGGAGCACCAACAAGGCCAACAATGAAATTTATGTATTTACCGCCCACGATTCTCCTAACCTGATGCGCGAAGTGGGCCGTCTGCGCGAAATAGCATTCCGTCATTACGGTGGCGGCACGGGACTGGAGGCCGACATTGACAAATACGACACCATGGAGATCCCCTACCGCCAGCTGATTGTATGGGATCCCGAAAATGAGGAGATACTGGGTGGGTATCGTTTTATTTATGGCTCCGACGTGGAGTTTGATGAGAGCGGGAAACCGATGTTAGCTACAGCCCACCTTCTGAATTTTTCACAGGAATTTATTGATGATTACCTGCCGTATACGGTAGAGCTGGGAAGATCGTTTGTCTCCCTGGAATATCAATCCACCTTATTGGGGAGAAAAGGAATTTTCGCACTCGACAACCTATGGGACGGGCTGGGAGCACTCACTGTCATCGACCCGGAAATCAAATATTTCTTCGGGAAGGTGACCATGTACGGCACCTACAACAAGCAAGCCCGAAACATGATTCTCTACTTCCTCAACAAACACTTTCCCGATAATCAGCAGATGGTGACCCCCATTGATCCTCTTGTAACCGGTACCGACACGGAAAAAATGAAACAGCTTTTCCATGGCCGCAACTTTAAGGAGGATTATAAAATATTAAACAGAGAGGTGCGCGCGCTGGGATACAACATCCCGCCTCTCATCAACGCATACATGAGTCTTTCGCCGACCATGCGATTCTTCGGCACCGCCATAAACGATGAATTTGGACAGGTCGAGGAGTCGGGAATCCTGATTGAAATTGATCAGATTCTGGAGGAAAAGCGCGCACGCCATATCGAGACCTATTTAAAAAGCAAGCCCAGCAAGCGTTTCCTGATGAGACTCAGAGGGCTAATTTCCACAAAAAGAAAAATAAGAACCGAAGCTGCCCCGAAGGACAAAACAGAAAATTAAATCGCCAATTCCTGCTTAAAAATAACCGGTGAACTAAATTCGACTCATTCAGAAACAAAAAGCAAGAAATAAAAGGCCATACCTATCGGTTTTCAGCTTTTCCTTTTTAAATAAACACTTTTATTGACTTTATTGCCAGCATCGGCAACTAATTGATAATACAACTATTACTCTCGGAAAATGCAATCGTTTGCACGGGGATTCGAAGTTATTTAAACCTTTTTCAATACCATACCATTTAGGTTATTCTAACTTTGTATGTGGAGTGAAACAAATAAAATAAATGAAAAAATTAACGTTTCGTTTATTTACTCATTCCATTTGTACCATTGTGAGAACGGAGAGAGTATTAATCAGTTAATCTTATAACGTTAACAACATGCATGTAAATTTTAAAAAAAACAGTAGAGTGTTTCTGATGACATTGTTGTCCGGGATGCTCATGATTTTATCGGCAAGTGCCCAAACCGGCACGCCGATAAATGTAAGGGGAACCGTAACGGATATTGCCGGCGAACCGCTTGTCGGCGTCAATATTCTATTACAAGGGACCTCTACCGGAACAGTTACCGATTATGATGGCAACTTTGTGCTTCAGGTTCCGGAGGACGGAGTACTGGAAGTGAGATACATCGGTTACAAACCGCAAACCATCTCCATCAACAGAAGAGCTGTTATCCAAATTGTAATGGATGAGGATACTGAGTTACTCGAAGAGGTGGTAGTAATCGGTTATGGAACCGTAAGAAAAAATGATGCTACCGGCTCAGTGGTTGCAGTAGATGCCACCAAGCTAAACAGGGGTCTGGCCACATCTCCGTCAGATCTTTTAGCAGGTCAGGTGGCCGGTCTGAGTGTTACTTCCGCAGGAGGGGCACCCGGTTCTTCTGCAAATATTCGCATACGCGGAGGATCCTCCATGTCGGCCAGCAACGATCCGTTGATCGTGATCGACGGTGTACCGGTAGACAACGCCACCAATGTGAACGGAATGTCGAATCCACTGAGCACCATAAACTCGAACGACATTGAATCATTTACCGTTTTAAAAGACGCCTCAGCCACTGCCATTTATGGATCACGTGCGTCAAACGGGGTCATTATCATCACAACCAAGAAAGGGCAATCGGGAAAGATGAAGCTGGCTTATAACGGAAATTTCTCCGTGAGCACACGCACCGGAGCTGTAGATGTGATGGACGCTCCCACCTTTAGAAAATACGTCATCAATTCTTTTGGGGAGGATAGCCAGCAAGCTGCCGCCCTTGGCAGCACCGAAACGAACTGGCAGGACAAGATCTTCCGGGTAGCAGCCAGTACTGATCACAATCTGAGTGCGTCGGGCACAGCAGCCGAAGTGCTTCCTTATCGCGTTTCTGTGGGATACACCAACGAAAACGGTATCCTGAGAACGTCCAATCTGGAAAGATTCACAGGCAGTGTGAATCTTAGCCCTTCCTTTTTTGACAATCAGCTGAGAGTACAAATGAATGCAAAAGGGATGTACATCACCAACCGTTTTGCAGATCAGGGAGCCATCAACTCGGCCACTCAGTTCGACCCAACCATGCCAGTATACGATACCACGGGATCGCCTTACGGCAACGGCTACCATATGACACTCAAAACCAATGGCACTCCCATCGACATCGCACTGGCCAACCCACTCGCCATCCTAATGCAAAAGCACGACAACTCCACGGTAATGCGCAGCATCGGAAACATGCAGGTAGACTACAACATGCCATTCCTGGATGGACTGAGAGCCAACCTTAATCTGGGATACGACATCTCGGACAGCAAGGGAGACGTGATCGTGGAAGACAACTCTCCCATGAGCTACACATGGGGCAGCTACAAGGCAGGATGGGGTGATAACAGGACATACACTCAATATAAGCTGAATACGCTGCTTGACTTCTACCTGAACTACGTGAAGGAAGTTGGGGTACACCGTTTTGATGCGATGGGAGGGTATTCCTGGCAACGCTTCTTTAACGAAACCGAGGATACCTATCCCTATTCTGCTGCTATGGCGGCAGAAAAGGGTGAAAAGTTTTACCGTGAGAGCTACGACTATTCTACGGAGAGTTTCGTGATCTCTTTCTTCGGACGTCTGAACTACTCGTTGCTGGATCGATACCTGCTCACCCTCACCCTGCGTAACGACGGTTCGTCGCGCTTCAGTCCCGACAATAAGTGGGGCCTCTTCCCCTCTGCTGCCTTCGCCTGGAAGGTGATCAACGAACCATTCATGGAAGGTGCAGGAAAAGCGATGTCTGACCTGAAGTTACGCCTCGGGTACGGTGTCACCGGACAACAGAACCTGGGCAGTGGCGACTATCCCTGGATGGGCCGTTACAGCTACAGCCAGGCGGGAGCCAATTACTTCTTTGGCGATCAGATGATCTCACTCATTCGCCCGCTGGCATACGACGAGAACCTGAAATGGGAGGAAACCACTACCTACAACGCTGGCCTGGACTATGGCTTCCTGAATAACCGTATCTCCGGTGCCGTGGATGTCTACTACCGTAAGACAACCGACCTGCTCAATACTGTGGGCATTGCTGCTGGCACCAACTTCAGCAACCAGCTGCTCACCAACGTGGGCGAACTGGAAAACAAGGGTATCGAGTTCACCATCACCGGACGCCCCCTGGTCACCCGCGACTGGAGCTGGAACTTGAGCTACAACGTAACCTTCAACCAGAACAGGATCACCAAGCTGACCATCAACGATGACCCGAACTATGTGGGTGTTCGCTTCGGCGGTATCGACGGCGGTACCGGAAACAACATCGCCATCCATGCCGTAAACTACCCGGCCAGCTCCTTCTACGTCTATGAACAGGTGTATGACAAGGCCGGAAAACCGCTGGAAGGGGTTTTTGTAGATCAGAATGCCGACGGCTCCATCAACGAACAGGATATGATTCCCTATAAGAATGCTTCACCCGATGTGTATATGGGCTTATCTTCTCAGCTCGCCTACAAGAACTGGGACTTCAATTTCTCCGTTCGCGGCAACATCGGCAACTACGCCTACAACAACATTCAGTCCAACCGCGAGTCGAAAAACACCACCTTTGACCCCTCGGGATGGCTCAAGAACAGGGTCAACAGCGCTACATACACCAACTTCGATGCGGTGCACTATCAGTCCAGCTACTACATCCAGAATGCCTCCTTCATGAAGGTAGACAATGTCTCTCTGGGATACAACTTTACACACATGCTGAACCGTCAGCAGTCGGGAAGAATCCATTTCACCGTTCAGAATCCGTTCGTACTGACAAATTACAGCGGCCTCGATCCGGAATTCACCAACAACGGTATCGACAACAATATCTATCCTCACCCACGCGTGTTTATCCTGGGACTCAATCTTAATTTTTAACATCACACAACTATGAAGACTGCAACATATAAAATTCTGATATTCATCGCGATCATCATGACAACCGGGGGGGTAACCTCCTGCATTGATGACCTGAACACCATTCCCCTGGATAAGGAGGAACTGGTATCGGAAGTGGTTTTTGGCAGTGATCTGGGGTCTTACCAGGAACTGCTGGCCAAGATTTATGCTGGACTGGCCATCAGCGGAAATAGCGGCGGAGACGGCGATCCCGATGTGGCAGGCGTCGACGGAGGGAGCCAGGCATCCTTCCTCCGGGGTCTCTGGAACCTGCAGCAGCTCCCCACCGACGAGGCACATTGTGCCTGGAACGACGTGGGCATCCCCGACCTGAACTACATTACCTGGACTTCCAGCAATGTGTTCATCAAAGGGTTCTACTATCGCCTCTACTACCAGATCAATCTGGCCAATGCCCTTCTGAGGGAGACATCGGAAGAGAAACTCTCGTCACGGGGAGTGAGCCAGGCTGACCAGGAAAAGATTCGGACATTTCGAGCCGAAGCACGGTTTCACAGGGCGCTCGCCTACTACTACCTGCTCGACATGTTTCGCAATGTCCCCTTCGTGAATGAAGAAAGCCCGGTGGGAAGCACCCTCCCTCCCCAAATCATGGCAGCGGACCTGTTCGACTACATTGAAAAAGAACTGCAGGAATGCGAGACCGACATGCTCGACCCCTTCGTGGGTTACAATACAACCCTCTACGGCCGTGCCCACAAGGCAGCCAACTGGGCGCTGCTCTCCCGTCTCTACCTCAATGCCGAGACCTACATCGGGGTGAAGAAGTATACCGAGAGCATAACCTACAGCAAGAAGGTGATGAGTGTGAACTACCTGCTTGATCAGGTCTATGCAAATGTGTTCAAAGCAGACAACCACTACTCCCCGGAAATGATCTTCCCGATCCGCTACGAAGGATCCGACACACAGACCTGGGGTGGAATGACCTTTCTGCTGAGCGCGATGGAGCCCTCCGACCTGCAGGCAGAGGTGAATGCCGTTGGTGCATGGCAGGGGAACCGTGCCACCAAAGCACTGCTTCACACCTTTGAGCGTGAATATCAGCATGAGAAGGACAACCGCTTTTCCATGATCCGCCTCGACTATACGGAAAACGTGGAAATTGTGGATCCCTCCCTCTTCACCAACAATGGCATCCCCGTGGTGAAGTATTACAACCGAAACAGCGACGGTACACTGCCCCCGAGCAACATCGCCTATACCGACTTCCCGCTCTTCCGCCTGGGCGAGATCTACCTCAACTATGCCGAAGCGGTACTCAGAGGCGGTGCTGGCGGCGATGCCGCCACTGCCCTCCAGCTGGTAAACAACCTGAGAAAAAGAGCTTACAGCAACGACAATGCCGCCATCATCACCAGCGGCGAGCTGACACTGGATTATGTTCTGGACGAACGGGGACGGGAGTTCTTCTACGAGGGACAGCGACGCACCGACCTGGTTCGCTTTGGCAAGCTCACCGGTTCAGCCTACCTCTGGCCATGGAAAGGGAATGTACCCCAAGGACGATCGGTTGCCGACCACTTTAAGGTTTACCCCATTCCGGCTGACGACATGGGAGCAAACGAAAACCTGGTGCAAAACACCGGATATGAATCAACTAGTAACGCCAACTAAATATCACACAGACAATGAAAAATATCATTCATATAATCGTATTACTGGCCGGCCTCTCTCTGTTCTGGTCCTGCCTGGAAGAAGAGAAGGTGGTGTTGCAGCAGCCGGAGAGCTTCGTACTCAACCTGCCAAAATATGCTTCCGCCATCTATGATCTGAAGAATACAGAATCGATTGAGTTCACCACCTCACAGCCCGATTACGGCTTCACCGCTGCCGCCATCTACAGCGTACAGGTATCTCTCAATTCCAACTTTTCAAACCCGGTAACATTACCCGGCAGTTACACCACCGCCAGGTTTGCGATCAACGCAGCCGACCTGGCATTGGCACTGGTCGGCATGCATGGTGTAACCGACGAAAGCGAATATCCCACTGCCCCCCATCCCCTCTATGTACGTCTCTCATCCAAGCTGAACGAGAAAGGCGCCGGAGAGGTTCTCTCCAACATAATCACCCTTCCGCAGGTAAAGGGTTACTTCGCCCTCGACCCGATGGTGATGCCGGAAGAAATGTATATCATCGGCAATGTGGCCGGCAACTGGAGCTGGGACGGCGCTACTGTAATGGTTCCCGTATGGGGTTCCCCCGGCAAGTTCTGGGCGATGCAGTACCTGGGCAAAGCCGGTGATGGCGCCAACGCCGAGATCAAGTTCAACTACGCCAAGGCATGGGACGGCAACGAGATAGGCTTTGGACAGGCAACAGTCAATGGTAGCGGCACTGCCGATCCGGGAGCATCAGACTCCGGAGGCAACATAGGCATCGGCAACCCGGGCTGGTATATCGTCGTAGTGACCACCACCATCAATGGCCGCGAGTATGAGTTTGCCGTGGACTTCTATCCGCCGCACGTACACCTCCAGGGCAATGTAGCCGGTGGCAACTGGGGCACCACTGACGTAGCATACCGATTTGCCGTACCCGACCTATCACTGGGAGCCGATGCCGCGTTTATTTCGCCTCCTTTCACCAACACCGGCGAGGTAAGAGCCAGCATCCAGCTGCCCGGTCACGAATGGTGGCACACCGAATTTCTCGTCTTCGATGGCGTCTTCGTGCCCCGTGGCGCGGGTAATGACCAAGATCGCATTACCGGCAATGCAGGCCAGCGACTTCACATTAACTTTACCAGCTATACGGGTAAAATTGAATAAACAAGCAGAACCGAAAAACCTCTTTCGCCAGAGGGAGGTTTTTCATTAAAACATTACACAGTATGAACAAAAAAATAACCCTATTTGCCACACTGCTTGCCATCCTTCTGATGAATGCATGTGAAGATGTGTACGACCATGTGGCAGCACCGCCACAGGCTAATGAACAGGAAGCCGAACAGAGCGTCAGCGGCTTCACCTTTACCCTGGGAGCAGGTGTTACCACTCCGCTGATTTTGTCCGAAGGGATGCTGGCCGACCCAACATTGCTGGAAACCATCAAGACAACCGCCACTCCTCAAATGGCAGAAGGGGCAACGATGACCTTCCTTCTGGAAGCATCTGACACACAGGATTTCGCCAAGGTGACAGATCTACCTTCGGTAAGCAATCAGAACAGTGCCTTTGTGACGAGTGCAACCCTCAACGAAGCAGCAAAAAGCCTATACGGGAAAGCACCGGAAGCGAGGAAGCTCTACCTGCGCGTATCTCCTTACATCAAAGAAGGCAGTTCTTCGGTCCGTATCCCCGGGCAGGTGGTGCTGGGACCGGTGACAGTCACCCCGGTCGGCCCGGTAATCGAAACCGAATATTACCTGATTGGCGACATCAACGGGTGGAATATCAACGACCTTGAAGCTTATCAGTTTAGTCACAGCGGCAAGGATGTATACGAAGATCCCGTCTTCACCATCCTGGTGAACAATGTAACCGGTTACTTCAAGATCGTACCCAAATCGAGCAAGGAGGCAGCCTCCTGGGTCGGAGTGCTGGGCAATCCTGTCAACGGGAACACAGACCTTGAAGGGGATATCACCCTCGCAGGTGCACAGGCGATGCGTGTCACCGAGCCAGGATGGGTGAAGATCACCCTCAACATGATGGAGTACACCTACACCATCGAGATCATCGGCGAGATGAACCTGACCCTTTATGTGCCCGGTGGACACCAGGGATGGAATCCGGCAGAAGCCCCCACCCTATACAGCCGCAATTTCGACTTCAAGTACAGCGGATACGTCTACTTCGGAACAGCAGGCACTGAATTCAAATTCACATCAGAACCCGGCTGGGGCGGTACCAACTACGGGAATGGAGGAAATGGCACACTATCCACCGACGGAGGTGCCGGCAATCTGTCTGTTGACGAAGCCGGTATATATAAGATTGATGTCGACCTCTCCGGCAATCCACTCTATACTATGACCAGAACCGAATGGGGACTGATCGGCAGTGCAACCGCCGGCGGATGGGACAACTCCACCCCAATGACATACAATCCTGTAACCGGTCGCTGGAGTGTCACTACTACACTGGTCGACGGTGAATTCAAGTTTCGTGCCAACAATGGATGGGACATCAACCTGGGAGGACCCCTGAACAACCTCGGCTATAATGGAGACAACATCCCTGCAACAGCTGGAACCTATACCATTACGCTCGACCTCTCCGATCCAATGGCCTTTAAAGCGACCATTGCAAGTGCTTTACCGGGATAATCATCTGCTAAAAAGCGCGGTTGCTTCACCGCGCTTTTTTTCTATCTTTCTCCGATCAAACCGAAAAAATGAAAAGCGTTTATTCGATCATTCTCTTTATCCTTTTTCTGTTACTATCCTGCGGCAGCAATCCGGGTGAGGTACAACCCGGCTCCTCCTTCGCTCGTTCGGAAAAGTTAAAGAAGCACCCTCAGAAAAGGGGCTGGGCGTCTTTTACTGGGAGTAACAAGGAACCCTTTCCTGGAGCCACTTTGCACGGTGATGATGGACGCCCTGCCAAAGCAGTGGATACCTTCCTCGACTAAGAGTCAAAACGTACCGGATGATGTCCTACAATGAACAAACTGTATCATCCATCAACTTAAAAAAACAATCCTGAAATGAAAAAATATCTTCTCATCTCTTTTTTGCTCATCGCAGCCATCCATATGGTATGCGGTGAAACACCCCGCGTGGAACCCTCCTTCTGGTGGAGTGGCATGGCAGAAACCGAACTGCAACTGATGGTGAGCGGCGAAAAAATTGCCGACTACACCCCTTCCGTCACGTCAGAAAACATTTCGATTAAAGAGGTGGTGACCCTGCAAAACCGCAACTACCTGCTGATCTACCTTGATCTCACCGGAGCAGTTCCGGAAACGTTCGACCTGGTCTTCACCAGCGGAAGAAAGAAGATCTCCATTTCCTATGAGCTGAAGGAACGTAACCCACAACGCATGAACATTGAAAGCTTTGGCCCGTCGGATGTGCTCTACCTGATCATGCCCGACCGGTTTGCCAACGGGAACCCCTCGAACGACCAGATACCGATGCGCACCAGTTACAAGGTAGACCGCAGCGACCCCAATGCCCGCCATGGGGGTGACTTGAAAGGGATTTCCGACCGGCTGGACTATCTCTCCGACCTGGGGGTGACCGCCATCTGGCTCAACCCGGTGCTCGAGAACGACATGGAGGGAGGATCGTACCACGGCTACGCCACCACCGATTACTACCGTGTGGATCCCCGCTTCGGCAGTAACGAGGAATACGTCCAGCTGATCGAGGATGCACACAAGAAAGGAATGAAGGTGGTGATGGACATGATCTTCAACCACTGCGGCAGCGACCATCCCTGGATGAACGAAGTGCCCTCGCCCGACTGGTTCAACAACCTGGAGGAATATGTTCAGACCTCCCACATGAAGGAAATGTACTTTGACCCCTATGTCTCGGAGTATGACAAGCACAGGATGGTGGACGGCTGGTTTGTGCCCACCATGCCCGACCTGAACCAGCGCAACCGCCATGTGGCAAAATACCTGATTCAGAACAGCATCTGGTGGATCGAATACTCCGGTGTGGACGGCATTCGCCAGGACACCTACCCCTATGCCGATTATGATATGATGGTGAACTGGATTGAAGCCGTGGAAAAGGAGTACCCCAACTACAACATTGTGGGCGAAGCATGGCTCAACAATACAATTGGAACAGCCTTCTGGCAGAGAAACAGCCCGCTGAACAAACACAACACGCACCTCAAATCGGTGATGGACTTCCGATTCATGGGTCTTTCCCACAGTGCTTTCTTTGAGGAGACCACCGAGTGGAACGGAGGACTGCACGGCATCTATGACCACATGACCTACGACTTCATCTATCCTGATATTTATAACGTGTTGAGGTTCCTTGACAACCATGATACCGACCGTTTCCTGAAAGAGTACCCGAAGGATTTATCCGGCTGGAAACAGGCAGTCACCTTCCTGCTCACCATGCCCGGCACACCACAGATCTACTACGGCACGGAGCTGCTGATGCACGGCAACAAGAGGCGCAGCGACGGCGATATCCGTCGCGATGTGCCGGGTGGCTGGCCCGATGACAAAACGAACCAGTTCACGGCTGAAGGACGCGATGCAACCCAGAATGAAGCATTCGATTATCTCAGCAAGCTGCTGCACTGGCGCAGAGACAACCAAATCATTGCCCGCGGAGGTATGAAGCACTATGTTCTGCAGAAAGGAGTCTACGTTTACGAGCGATTTCTGGGCAACGAGAAGGTCCTGATCGTAATGAACGGCACCTCAAACAAGGTGACAGTAAACCTTGACCGCTATGCCGAGTCTATACAGGGAAAGAATAGTGCAACGGATTTTCTTTCCGGAAAAGTTGTCACCCTGGGTGAAACGATGACCCTCTTACCCAAAGAGGTACTTCTATTGGAATAGCTTACATTTATCCTATAAAATCAAATTCAACTAACCGTTACAATGTCATCTGCAATGAAATATCCCGTCAACACCTTTCTCTATCTACTGCTGCTCCTCTTCATCCTCTCCTGCGGGAATGATCCGGTGGTGACACCGGAACCAGAGCCCAAACCGGAACCTCCCGCTACCATCATGAATGGTATCACCTGGAGCCCCGAGTTGCCGGATGCAGACAGGGAACTGACCATCTGGTTCAAAGCCTCTTCCGGATCACCCCTCTATAATTACACCGGCGAAGTCTATATCCATATCGGCGTGGTGAGCGAAGGTACCTGGAAGTATGTGCCGGCAGGGTGGGATGAAAACATTGCCAAATGCAGGATGACAAAGGTAGCCGATGAGCCTTCAACCTGGAGCATCAAGCTCTCTCCCTCTATCCGCCAATGGTTCGGCTCGGGCGAGACACCGGTCAACAAGATCGGCATCGTGATCCGGAGTGCCGATGGCCAAAAAAAAGGGGTCGAGAACGACACCTTCATTAGCGGCATCACCGACAGCAAGTACAAGCCCTTCCAGCCGGGTGCCATCAAGGCTGGAGCCATGCCTGCAGGGCTTCAACAGGGCATCAATATCGTAAACAACAGTACCGTGACGCTGGTACTGTACGACAAGGACAAGTATGGTGCAAGGAGGGACTTTGCCCATGTGGTGGGGGACTTCAACAACTGGACGCTGAGCAACGACGACAAGTCGCAAATGTTCCGCGACGATGCTGCCGGCTGCTGGTGGATTACCCTCAGCGGACTGGATCCGGCAAAAGAATACGGATTTCAGTATTACGTGGGAAACAGTGGGAAAGACCCCATCCGCGTAGCGGATCCCTATTCCCGCAAAATTCTGGATCCGGATAATGATCACTATATCCCGGCTGCAACCTATCCCAATCTGAAAACTTACCCGGCCGGTGCCATTGGAATTATATCGGTGTTTAAAATAGCGGAGGAACAATACAACTGGCAGGTAACCGACTTCACGAAACCGTCGCGCGACAATTTGGTGATCTATGAGCTGCTGCTGCGCGACTTCACACAGAGCGGTGACCTCAACGGGGCGATGGAGAAGCTGGACTACCTTCAGTCGCTCGGCGTGAATGCCATTGAGCTGATGCCGGTGCAGGAGTTCGACGGGAACGACAGTTGGGGCTACAATCCTGCCTTCTTCTTTGCGATGGACAAAGCCTACGGCACCGACCGGATGTACAAGGAATTTATCGACGAGTGCCACAAACAAGGCATCGCGGTGATCCTCGACGTGGTCTATAACCACGCCACCGGAGCCAACCCCTTTGCCAGAATGTGGTGGGATGCAGCGAACAACCGCACTGCGGCGAATAATCCTTATTTTAATGTCACCGCACCACACCCCTACAGTGTTTTTCACGACTTCAACCATGAGTCGGATCTTGTACGCAGCTTCGTGAAGCGCAACCTGCAGTTCCTGCTGCAGGAGTACAGGATCGACGGCTTCCGGTTCGACCTCACCAAGGGGTTCACCCAAAAACAATCAACCGAAACCACTGCCTCCAATTACGACGCAGCGCGAATTGCCATTCTGAAAGAGTACAACAATACCATCAAATCAGCAGAGTCGGATGCATACGTAATTCTGGAACACTTTTGCGACGACAGGGAGGAGACCGAGCTCTCCAACGAAGGAATGATGGTATGGCGCAACAACAATGAAACTTATATGGAAGCTGCCATGGGATGGAAGGAAAAAACTGATTTCCGTTGGGTATACTACTCCACCTCGTCACGACCCGCAAACAGCCTGGTCAGCTATATGGAGAGCCACGACGAAGAACGGGCTGCCTATAAACAGATTCAGTACGGAAACGGCATTCTGAAGACAAGCCTCGATGCGCGGATGTCGCAGCTGGGTGTCAACGCCTCCTTCTTTTTCACCGTACCGGGACCTAAGATGGTATGGCAGTTTGGCGAGCTGGGGTACGATGTCTCCATCGATGAAAACGGCCGTACAGGGCGCAAACCGGTGAGGTGGAACTATCTTGAGGTGCCAGAGCGCAAAGAACTTCACGCCACCTACACAGCACTCATCAATCTGCGGCGTGATCATCCTGAACTGTTTACACCCACCGCCACGCTCAACTGGAAGGTAACACCTACTTTCTGGGAGCAGGGTAGATTCCTTACACTCTCATCTTTTGGAAACAGCAAGCAAATTGTTGTAGTGGGCAACTTCACCAATACACTCATCGATGCAACAACTACCTTCCCGAAACTGGGCGACTGGTACAACTATCTCAATCCCGCGGAGAAGACCACGGTTCACACACTGACCATGCCCATCAGCGTACCGGCCAACAGCTTCCGGATCTTTTCATCTTTTGCACCCTGAAAATCTCTGCCGGTTACTCTTTTTGTAAAGGTATAAGAGGATGTGTCCTGTCGGCCATTTCCTCTTATTTTTTATGAGAAAAAGCATACAGCATAAACATATTCCATCTTTCCGGTGTTTAGAGTTTTAATCACAGT
This sequence comes from Proteiniphilum sp. UBA1028, assembly GCF_002316955.1. NCBI lineage: Bacteria > Pseudomonadati > Bacteroidota > Bacteroidia > Bacteroidales > Dysgonomonadaceae > Proteiniphilum > Proteiniphilum sp. UBA1028. Next base: position 42,476 of record NZ_DCEN01000071.1, on the reverse strand, counting down.
AACGACAAACAACAAAATGAAATCAATCGCAATCATTTACGGGTCGAGTACCGAGCATACCAAAAATGCAGCCGAGAAGATTGCTGCCCGGCTGACAGATTATAACCCCTCGTTATCCGATATTTACAATGGGGACGAAGAGCCTTTCCTTTCAAACGAAGTGCTTATCCTGGGCGTCTCCACCTGGGGGGTCCAGGATCTTCAGGACGACTGGAATGATTTCTTCCCGAAGCTGGAAAAACTGGATCTCTCGGGCAAAACAGTCGCTCTCTTCGGCATGGGCGACGCTTCCATTTACCCCAGCTCATTTGTCGATGCCATGGGTATCCTCTATGAGATCGTCTCCAGGAAAGGGGCTACCATTATCGGACAGGTTTCTCCCGATGGGTACGACTTCGAATATTCCAGGGCGCTGGTGGACGGCCGGTTTGTGGGCCTTCCACTCGACGACGATACGGAACCGGAACTGACCGATGAACGCATCGCCGCATGGGTGGAGATACTAAAGCCTCATTTATAAAAAATCCTGTACTCCCAGGGATTCATTTCCCACACTTTTGATCTGGTTACTTCCGATGAGTCGGGAAAAGCATGAGTTGATTCCCCGGGGATAATCTCGTCGAAAGTCACCCTGACTGCTTCTTTGCTGAAATTGAAGAGACAGACGACTTCACTTTCCTGGTTCTTTCGTTTAAACGACCAGACACTACCGGAATGATCATTCACTATTTCCGTCATTTGGTCATCTCTTTCCGGGGCCTGCAATGCCGTTTGTTTCTTTTTGAATGAGTTCAGCTCCCTGTAGAAGTTGCCGAATCCTTGCGGATCACTCCAATCAATCAGATCTTTTTCAAAAAAAGCCAGCCGCCGGTTCAGGCCCACCTCCTGGCCGCTGTATATCAGCGGCATTCCCGGCAACATGTATGTGAGTACGGCAAACGCGCGGGCAGCATCGCCCATTCGCTCGAATTCAGTTCCGTTCCAGGAGTTTTCGTCGTGATTCGAGGTAAAAAACATGGGTATGGCGTGTGAAGAAAAGCGTTTGCTCATTCGTTGCAGAGATGCCCGCAGTGAATCTACATTCTCTTTCCCCTGCGCCACCATATTCATCTTGTGATGAAAGTCCCAGGCATAGTAAGCATCGAAGGCCGACTCGTTCAGCTCCGGCTTCTCCGCCTCTGCAAGAAGAAAGATATCCGGCATCAGGGCAGTGAGGGAATCTCTGGCTGCCACCCAGAAATCAGTTGGTATCTCACCGGCCACATCACATCGAAACCCGTCGATTCCGGCTTCGCGAATCCAGAACATCATTGACTTTATCATTGCCTCACGCATCTCCGGCTGTTTGTAATCCAGCTGGGCAATATCAGTCCAGTCGTACATCACATTCAACTCGCCCAGGCTGTCCCGGACATACCATTCGGGATGAGCCTCCACCCATACCGCATCGCGTGAGGTATGGTTGGCTACCCAGTCGAGAATCACTTTCATATCCAGGTCCTGCGCCCGCTTCACCACCGATTTGAAATCTTCCATTGTGCCAAATTCATCATTCACCCCGGTATAGTCTTTGATGGAATAGTAGCTTCCCAGGGTGCCTTTCCGATCTTTTTCACCAATGGGCTGTATCGGCATAAACCAAAGAATATCCACACCCAACTCCTTTAAACGGGGCAAATGTTCCGAGAAAGCATTAAAAGTACCTTCCGGTGTATACTGTCGGGTATTCACTTCGTAGATCACGGCATTGTAAGCCCATTGAGGATGCATGCTTTTCACGGCGCCTTCATCCTTTTGCCGGGCAGACTGATGGCCACAGGATATCAACAAGGCCAATGCGGGAAATAAAAAGTATTTCATACGACTGAATTTATTATTTTTTTAAACGGTATACATCATCGTGATCCTCTACCCAGAAGACGCTCAGTGCACCCAGAATCAGGGAACAACCTGCCAACACCAACGTGAGGATTACCCGGCCGTGGAAAATCTCGCTGGTGATAAAGCCGAGGATGCTGGCTGCCAGGATTTGCGGAATAACGATAAAGAAATTAAAAATTCCCATGTAGGTCCCCATCTTTTCGGCAGGCAGCGAACCGGTAAGGATGGCGTAAGGCATGGACAGGATACTCCCCCAGGCAAATCCCACACCGATCATCGGGATGAGCAGGATATTGGGATCCTGGATAAAAAAGAGAGAGATAAAGGAGACCCCTCCCAGGGTCAAAGCAATGGCATGGGTTGCCTTGCGGCCAATCTGTCTTGCAAGTACCGGCAACAAAAAAGCACTCAACGCGGACACCCCGTTATACACGGCAAACAACACCCCTACCCAGTTGGCTCCCTGATTATAGAGGGCCGAAGCAGAGTCGGTGGTGCCATACACATGTTGTGTAATGGCCGGGGTTGTATAAATCCACATCGCATAAAAAGAGAGCCAGGAGAAAAACTGCACAACGGCAAGCTGTCCCATTGTTTTTGGCATATGCAGCAAGTCGTTCATGATGCCTACCATTCCGTTTGACCCGGACGATTTCTTTGTAATAGCCGACGAAAGAAGCAGAATCAATCCAAAAGCCAGTAATAGACCTCCAACGATATAGAGCTGTCCGTTTTGCCTGCCCAGCGGAGTAGCCATAATCAACAGATTGACAACCATTCCGATGAAGGTCCAGATCAACCCCTTCTTCAAAAACTGCGAAGCGGTTACAGGCGCTTTGGGCACCGTCTTTATGCCGGTTGTTTTTTCTCTCTCTGCCTCAAATGCGGCCAGTTCTTCCGGAGCATATTCCCTGGTTGTCAACACAGTATACAGCACCGAAAGAAAAAGAACGACAGCCCCTATGTAAAACGACAACTTTACCGAAAGCGGAATCATTCCCTCGGGTGCCGTATTGGACACGCCAAACCAATTTGTAAGAATATAAGGAAGAGCCGATGCCACTACGGCGCCCGTTCCGATGAAGAAGCTTTGCATCGCAAAGCCCATCGTCCGCTGCTCCGAGGGAAGGTTATCTCCCACAAAAGCCCTGAAAGGTTCCATGGAGATATTGATGGAGGCATCCATGATCCACAGCATCCCGGCTGCAATCCATAACGAGGGAGAATTTGGCATAAAGAATAGTGCCAGCGTGGTAAAGAGAGCTCCGATCATGAAATAGGGTCTTCGCCGTCCAAAACGGCTCCAGGTCTTATCACTCAGATGGCCAATAATGGGCTGCACGATCAAACCGGTAATGGGAGCGGCGATCCACAGCACAGGAATGTCTTCCACACGCGCGCCAAGTGTCTCAAATATGCGGCTCACATTGGCGTTCTGCAAGGCAAAGCCAAACTGAATACCCAAAAATCCGAAACTCATGTTCCAGATCTCCCAAAAAGAAAGTCGTCTCTTTTTCATGTCGAAAAGATTATCTATGATCTAAGTCTGAAATAATTTGCAAGGATATGCGATAAATGGGTACCGGTTCATATCTGTCAGGCAAATATACAATCCTTCTTGAATCGTCATCGCCGCCATGCGCCACAAAGTACGCATTTTTTATGCAAACGTATGCATTTGTCTCTCACGCTAATCGCATAGCAGGGCTTTGCCGGGTACGATGTCTACCGGCTAGATCCCTTCAGCACAAGCTCGGTTTTGATTAACCGGCTCACTACGCCCTGCTTTGTTTCCTTCCCTTCAATACGGTTAATGAGCAGCCTCGCTGCAACCTTCCCCATCTCGAAACCATGCTGATCCACTGTGGTTAGTGTTGGATCGGTCACCTCCGTGATATAGCTGTTGGTAAAACCACAGACAGAGATATCGTCCGGGATCCTGTACCCGGCCGACTTTACCATCTGCATGCAGTATGCCGCAACCTCATCGTTGATGCAAAAGAAAGCATCGGGAGGCAAATCGAGTTGCAACAATTCCGGCACAATCTCTCTTGCCAAATCAATCGTATCGCAAATCCTGCTTAAATTTTTATCAAGAGGCAGTTTGTACTTTCGCAATGCATCTTCGTAGCCCATGCGCCGATTGTTGGCGATGGGCATGGTGGGTGTTGATCCCAGAAAGGCAATCCGTTTGCATTCTGTTTGAATGAGATGTTCCACGGCATTGAATGCACCGGCATAATCATCCACCACAACCTTGTCGGTATTGATGCCGGTGCATATACGGTCAAAGAACACCAGATGTACTTTGCTGTCAATGATTTCCTGAAAATGCTCGAACCTTTCGGTCGTTTTTGACTGGGATGCCAAAATACCACATACACGTGCGTCGAGCAGCGTTTCCACACTCCTCACTTCACGCCCGTAATCTTCGTTTGAATGACAAAACAACAAGTTATATCCTTCGCTCTCGGCCTCCTGCTGGATACCGGCCAGCACGGTTGAAAAAAAATAGTGTACTATTTCCGGTACGATTACTCCGATCGTGTTGTTGCGGTTGGTACGCAACTGCATGGCAAGGGTATTGGGTTTATATTTGTGTGCTTCTGCATAATCCTGCACCAACTTTCTGGTATCAGAACTGATAGCCGGATGATTTTTCATTGCACGCGACACGGTAGATGGTGATAAGTTGAGTGCCTTTGCGATATCTTTTAAGGTAATTTGCCCCATTCTATTCAATGCCCTCCAATTTCATTTGTGTGTTAGATGTATCAGTTGTTACCTGTATTATGTCACATTACCAAAATAATGTTGCTCGATGAGTTCATTATAAAACATCGGTTTCTCAAAAATAGTAAAAAAAAGGATGTTTCCACCCCCGATGTTGGCAAATCATCTTAAATATTCTAATTTTGTTGCAAAACAATATTAAAAATGACACAAAATCAGAAATGCACCTTAAATATTCAGTCCGAAACGGGGAAACTGGAAGCGGTGCTGATTCATTATCCCGGCCCCGAAGTGGAAAACATGACTCCACGCAATGCGCAACGGGCATTGTATAATGATATTCTAAACTTGTCCATTGCCCGTAAAGAGTACGACCAGCTACGGGGTGTGCTACAAAAGACATCACAGGTATACGAGGTATCGGATCTGCTCGCCCGTTTACTGGAAGTGGACGAGTTGAAGGAAAGTCTTGTCAGGAATATCTGTGAGACCGAACAGGTTACAGGGTATATTGATTTTCTGATGGAACAGCCCGCTCCCGTCCTCACAAAAATTCTAATTGAGGGACTGCCCCTCCGGGTGAGTACGCTGACCGATTTTCTGCGCGAGGAATACTATGCGTTAAAACCACTTTACAACTTTTATTTCACGCGCGACTCCTCGGCTATTATCGGAAAGAATGCGCTGGTATGTAAAATGGCCAATAGCGTGCGCCTGCGGGAATCGCTGATCATGGATGCCATTTTTCGGAGCGATCTTTTTTTCCAGACACACCCGATAAACGCATACCACCTTTCACCGGACAATCCGCTTGTGAAAGTGGAGGGAGGGGATATACTGGTGATACGGGACGACGTCCTGCTCATTGGAAACGGGACAAGAACAAGTACACAAGGCATTGATCTGATCGTGCAGGAGTTCTGCAAAACAGGTTCGGGAAGGAAACACGTTGTTGTGCAGCAGCTGCCTGAGTCGCCCGAATCATTCATCCACCTCGATATGGTTTTCACGATGCTCGACACAAACAAAGCCATGGTCTACAAGCCACTCATAATGAGCAGCTCACCCTATCAGACGGTACACATGCAGATTGATGACGGGAAGGTGACCAAAATCTCAGCCGCAAGCGGCATTCTGAGTCTGCTGCGAAAACTGGGCATCGATCTGGAGCCGATAATCTGCGGAGGGAAGTCCGACGATTGGGATCAGGAGCGGGAACAATGGCACAGCGGCGCCAACTTTTTGGCCCTGGCTCCGGGAAAAATACTCTCGTATGCCCGCAATATCCACACATTAGAAGAACTCAGCAAAAACGGTTTTGAAGTAGTAACGGCAAACGAAGTAATCCGTAATCAATTCGACATCCACTCTGCCAGAAAGTGTGTGATCACCATTGAGGGGTCTGAATTGCCCCGTGGTGGTGGCGGTCCGCGATGTATGACGATGCCTTTACGCAGAGAATAAACACTACAAGATATCTTTTATTTCCGCCAATGTTCGCACCGTATGGGTTGGTTCAAAGCCATCGGGTGCTTCGTCTGCGGGATTAAACCAAATTTGTGCAATGCGGCTCTGGTATGCCCCCACCATGTCGGCATCCCAGCTATCGCCAATCATGACCGTTTGGCTTCGTCGTGAATTGGTGTTCTTGAGTGCATAGGTAAACATGTCGGGATGGGGCTTGTTAATCCCGGCATCCTCGGAAAGGATGATCTTGTCGAAATAAGGTTTCAGGCCTGAATTTTCAATCTTTTTATACTGTACCTCCCGAAATCCGTTGGAAAGTATGTGCATGCGGTAACGGGGCTTCAGGTATTCGAGAAGTTCAATAGTCCCGTCAATGAGCCGCGTCTTGCGGGTTGTACGGTCCAGGAAGTCGTCACTTAGTTTTTTTGCGTAGTCCGGGTCGTTTATCCCGAAAGCCCGCACCGGTGCCAGGAACCGCTCCACAATCAGCTCCTCCTTCCGGATCTCTCCATGTCGGTACATTGCCCACAGACGCTGATTTACGGGCACATACACATTGTAGTAATCCAAAAAGCGGGGGTAATATGCCGCGTAGCCATAGTCGCGGTAAATCTCTTCCAAACACTCTTTGCCGTTGAGGTGGATGTCCCAGAGGGTATCATCCAAATCAATAAAAAGATTCTTATAGCCCATTTTCTATAAACAATCACGGAGTGATTGTTTAGTTCACTCCGCGATCAATAATTCAAGTTTACCGGATTGGTTAATTTACTTCGATGATGAGATACTTGGTCAGGCTCCAGAAACGCTGTGTATCGGTGATCGTAAACACAAGATTACCATCACTTCCTTTTACAAATTCATAGGTCCCTTCGGGATGGGTCGACCACAACTTCGCTTTAGGAGCATACAACGGTATCTGTGTTACCTCACGAATATCAATCTGGAGAAAATAATCCTTGTTGAAAGTATTCTTCAATACCCGTGTCTGTTGCAGGAAACCACCGGAAAGAATCTTCTGATCTTTCAACTCATTGCCGGTACCAAAAACATAGTAGGCAGTGTGCAGTGTCTTATCCTGTTCCCGGATGGTTGCAGATTGTTGTTCAGCCTCCATTGCCAAAGAAGTTACATCTTGCGAAAGCTGCGCAATCTGCTCATCTTTCAGGGAGAGTTGGTTTTGCAACTCGGCCAGACGGGTAGCACTCTCATTCATCTCGTTGTTGAGCCTTGAGATGGTGTTCTTGAGCGAGGCAATTTCTTTGTTGCTGCTGCTCTGCTTCTTATTCAGCTCGGCCAATTGCTCCTTGTTGCGTTGCAGAATCTCCTGGATCATTCTGAAATTTTCGGTTACGCGATCTTTGGTATCCTGACTCATTTCACCGCTTTTTGCAGACTGGGTGGAAATATAATTTTCCGCCTCTCTGATCTTTGCAAAGTTCGCTTCCACTTCACTAATCACCGCCATCATATCAGCTGCCTCCTGCTGGGTTCCGGCAGACTGCATAAGCAGGGAATCGCGCTGGGCCTGAAGCTCCTTATATTCTTTCGATTCCTTTACGTTTGTACATGAAACAATCAGTCCCATGATAAGCATAAATACCCATAATTTTTTCATACGATAATATATTAGTCATTTACGTCAATTGTGTAAAGAACAACCCCTGATCAACCGTTTATGTGCAAAGATGACCGTGTTGTTTCAAAATTTCTTTTTACCTTTTTATTAAACAATTATATCTGTAAAATAGTTTGATGTTGATCTTTCATTTCCCGGACACGACAATCACAAATTCCCCCCGGGGTGCTTGTTGGGTAAAATGGTCGATCAGCTCTTGCAGCGTTCCCCTCACGGTTTCCGCGTAAATTTTTGAAATCTCTCTCGACACCGATGCCTCCCGGCTGCCTCCCAAATGTTCCGCAAGTTGTGTCAATGTTTTCAGCACGCGATAGGGAGATTCGTAGAAGATCATGGTACGGTTTTCCTCAGCAAGTTGTTTCAGTCTTGTCTGTCTGCCCTTTTTCTGGGGCAGAAACCCCTCAAAGCAAAAACGGTCATTGGGCAATCCTGACTCAACCAGGGCGGGGACAAAGGCTGTCGCCCCGGGAAGACACTCCACAGCCACACCCTCCTGGATACAGGCTCTCACAAGTAAAAAGCCCGGATCGGAAATGGCGGGCGTACCGGCATCGGAAATAAGTGCGATCTTATTCCCTGCTTTCATGCGCTCAACCATTTCAGCGGTGGTATGGTGTTCGTTAAATTTATGGTGCGACTGCATACGTGTCTCTATTCCGAAGTGTTTTAACAGAAACCCGCTCGTACGGGTATCTTCCGCCAACACCAGGTCGCACTCCTTCAACAGGTTGATCGCCCTCAACGTAATATCCTCCAGATTGCCCACCGGCGTGGGGACCACATATAGTTTTCCTGTTTCCATTTGCTTTTGCATGGTTATGCAAACCCTTTTTGAATAACCTTCAGAAAGTCCTCCACGACCGGATCATCAAAATCCCAACCGCTATGCTCTCTCAAATAGGTTTCAACCTGGTCAAAGTCATCAAAAGCATTTAAACGAATCATCATTTGATTCATCTCCTCTCTGTTATTATGAAACAGTTCTCTTTGGAACAAAAAACGATCGTTCAGGCTGATGCTCCGCCTCAGGTCAAGCACCGTTGGCGACACCCTGATTTTGTCGTTCAAGGAAGGGATGACCGGCTTCGAATCCTTGTCCGATTGCGGCGAAACTGTAGCTGTTTGTTTGGGAGGCAACATTGTTTCGTGTGAACGGGGATTTTTATATTCAGGCAGCACCACACCCTCTGCATAGCGGTTTCCCGCAGTCTGGAAAGCTGTTTCTTTGGATGGGGACAAGGCGCTTTCAGAAATCGGCTGCTCATTGGATATTTCACTTTCCTGCACAGGGTTGTTCCTCTGTTCCGACTCTGACAGGAACTGGATCAAACGCTTCATCTGTTGCTTCATCTCCTCTATCTGCAGCAATTCGAGCTCGTGTAGCAAGCGCGAGATTTCCTGAGTTTTATTGAAGGACTCACTAAAAAAGGAGAAAGGCAATTCATCGTTGTTCTGAACAGACACCAGTCGCTCCTCCAACGAACGAAGTTCGTGCAGCAACCGTCTGAGGTAATCATTTCTTTTTTCCGACATCCTATATGCTTTATCGAGAAGTTATAAACTGACACTGCCTTAAGAAGGCATGCACATGCTTCATCATTGCAAAAGTAATCATATTTTGGGAAGCTCCACAAAATCGTCGGGTAAATTTACAAGCCAGAGTCGGCCCGAACTGCGGGTAATGGATGTGTAGAGCCAGCGGTAGAAGTTTTCGCCCATATACGATTGCTGCACATAACCCAGATCGAGGAATACATTTTTCCACTCCCCCCCCTGTGCCTTGTGACAGGTGACGGCATACCCGTATTTAACCTGCAATGCGTTAAAATAGGGATTTTCTTTTACTTTTTTATATCGTAACCGCTTTTGAGAAATCTCGCCATAATCTTCCATTATGCTGGTAAACAAAAGATCGTTCTGCGAACGGGTAAGGCCTGGCACCTCGGTATGCAATACGTCCATATTGATTTTAGCCTCAAATTCAATGTCATAATCACGGTGATGCAACACCACGTTGCAAAAACGGAAGCCATACATCTCCTCCTCTCCTTTCACACGCACCACCTCCACAAACTCCCCGTTTGCTAAAAAATCGAGATGCTCGAAATTCTCCACCCAAAAATAGTTGTTTTTGGTAATCATCAGAATGTCGCCCGTGGAGAGTTCCTCTTCCCGGTAAAGCACCCTGTTGCGGATTCCGTTATTGTAGGCGTTCACCCGTTTGTTGGAGCGGGAAATAACGATGGTCTCCTCTATTCCGTCCTTGCGGTAGGCATCCCCAATTTCGTCGATCAGCTCCAAGCCGGTGATCCGCTTTACGTCGGCAAAACCGCTTACAATCAGCTTGGGATAATCTTCTGTGTTATTAAATCGAAGTGCATTTCTTAAGACGGTGGCATTGTGCAAAATACCCGACTCCTCCGTCTGCCTCACAATCTCCGTGAGGGTAGCATCGCTCACCTGAAGGGAATAGGAGAGCAGTACATCCTTGTCGAGTGCCGGGCTGTTCTCCTGCTTTACCGGCGGCAACTGTGCGTTATCACCAATCAGCAACATTCTGCATCCTTCACCGGAATAAACATATTCAATCAGATCGTCAAGCAACCGCCCTGTACCAAACAAGGAGTAGTCTGCCGACTCGTTGTTTATCATCGAGGCTTCATCGACAATAAAGAGGGTATGCTTATGCAGGTTTTCACTCAGCGAGAAGTGAGGCGTCCCTTCCGCAAACTTTTGCTGTCGGTATATCTTCTTATGGATCGTAAACGCTTGTTGTGCTGCATAGGCTGAAAAAACCTTTGCGGCACGTCCCGTGGGTGCCAGCAGGACAGTTTTTTGCCTGAATTCGGCCATGGTCCTGACCAGGCTGCCAATTAACGATGACTTACCCGTTCCGGCATACCCTGTCAGCAGGAAGATCTGATCGCCGGTTTCTGAAAAAAGAAAATCGGCAATCTTTTCCAGAGCTTTCTGTTGATCGTTTGTAAAACTATGGGGGAAATATCCGCTGATTTTCTCTATAAAGAACCGATTTATCATTTTTTTTGGTAAATTTTGCCGTAAAAGTAGCACAATTATCATTCTTTTTCTAAATTTGTACTCTAAAATCAGGAAATCAAAATCAAAACAGTATAAATTAAAAAGAAAAGTCCATGAAAGTTGTAATGAGGGTGCTTTTAGCACTAGCCATTGTTCTTTTAGCGTACATCAGCTGGAGAAGTATCCAGGGGCCTATTGATTTCAACACGGAAGTTGCAAAACGCGATAAGGCCGTTATTCAGCGACTGGTTGACATCCGCACTGCCCAGGTTGCTTTGCGTGCCCAGACTGGTGCATACACAGCCAGTTTCGACACACTCATCAATTTTGTGAAAGATGGCAAGATTGCCACACTTGTAAAATCGGGCGACCTCACTGAGGCTCAACTTGAAGCAGGAATGACAGAAGAAAAAGCCATGCAGATTATTCACGCCGGCAACGAAGCGGCCATCAAGGCTGCCGGCCTGTGGGATAGTGCAAAAAATGCGCCCCAGCTTGTGAGAGACTCCATATATTCCCCTGCCGTTGAAGTGTTGTATCCCAACCGCACACGTTTCAGCGTGGATTCGCTGAAGTATGTACCGTTTGGACAAGGGGCGGAATTTGAGATGGGTACGGACTCTTTGATTACAGCCTCCGGATATCCTATCCAGGTGTTTGAAGCAAAAGCCCCATACTCCGTTTATTTGGGGGACCTCGACCAGAAGCTGCTGAATCAGAAGATCCAGGAAGTGCTCGACCGTCCCGGGAAAAAATATCCCGGTATGCAGGTGGGTTCACTCGAAGTAGCCAATAACAACGCCGGAAACTGGGAGTAACCAGCTCACGAGCCAACGCAGTATGTTTTTACCGGAAAATATTGACTTAGCGCATTCCGACGAATATAATTTATCCATTCGGCTAACGCCGGATGGATTTTCTTTTTACATCTTTTCTCCGGCTGACCCCTCCGTCTTCCACTTTCAGGAAACATCTCTGGGAAATAAGCTATCGTATGCCGATAATATTAAAAAGGTGATCTTTGATCTCGGTTTTTTCAGTCATGTGTTTCACAAAACCACTGTAACAACCGTTTCATCCCATTACACCCTCGTGCCGGATCCTTATTACGACCAGAAAAAAAGGGAGGAACTGTTTCATTTCAACTTTCATGATCCTCTGGGTATCGTACTAAGTGAGGCCTCTTCAAAGGGATCCTATCATGTTCTGTTTGCTATGCAGGCAGAGGTACATGCATTTTTGCTGCGTAATTTATGGAATCCCTCTTTTCATCACCATATTACGCCACTTCTGCAGTTGTTTGAAACGGATCAGAAAGCCGGGAATGAGAAGACGTGCTTTGCCGATTTTCACGATAACCACGCCAGCATCATCTGCTTCACTGGCGACAAGCTTTTATCGGCCAACACATTCGCTTGCCTGGACCCACACGACACCACCTACTATATTGCGAGTATATGGGAGAAGCTGGAGTTCAGTCAGACAACAGACAGACTCTGCCTGTCGGGAGAGGTTGACGCACAAAAAGCAGTGACAGACATCTTAAAAAAACTGATCCGCCGAGTGGAGTACATGCCCTTGCAGCCAAAAGTCTTGTTGACAGAAGTTCAGAAAAAAACACTCCCCACCGATATCCTTGCTACCCTATGCGTATAGTCAGCGGAAAATATAAGTCAAGAAGAATTCAGGTCCCACCCAATCTAAAAGCGAGACCAACAACCGACTTTGCGAAGGAGAACCTTTTCAATATCCTGAACAACAGGATAGACTGGGAAGAAACCACAGCGCTCGATCTTTTTTCCGGTACCGGAAGCATTGCACTGGAGCTGGTCTCCAGAGGATGCCCCTACGTGGTAAGTGTGGAGCAGAATCAAAATCATTTTAACTTTATCTGCCATGCGCAGGAAAAGCTGGGCGCAAAGGAGCTTTTTCCGGTCAGGGCTGATGCCTTCAAATATCTACAATCACTGAAACAACCTTTTGGTTTTATTTTTGCCGACCCTCCCTACGACCTTACGGGTATCGATTTATTGCCGGCAGTTATCTTTGAAAGAAAACTACTGAAGCCAGACGGTCTGTTTGTGCTGGAACATTCCAGAAAATTCAACTTTTCACAGCTTCCTTATTTCGAGGAAGAACGCGCATACGGAAGCGTTCATTTTTCATTTTTCACAGTGTAATCTACTGCTGCCAAAGCCGCTATGTGGAACAATGTTCAACGTTGCGGCTAAGTTATATTTGCCAACTGGCAGAAAAAGGCAGCCCGAGTCACCAATCCTCGATTTTCTTTCTGCAAAAATTTATCTTATTTTTGCTGCGCATTTTTAAACAACTAACAAAATATGATTAAAAAACAATTAAACACGACGAAGGCATTTCGTTTCAAACGATTCGCCCGAAAGTCGTACAGCGTCTTCAACAGCATCCACAAGGCCGTCACCATCGGTGTACTGTCGGGCTGCACGTTGATGAGCGCCCATGCGGCTTCTGCAGAACCGGCTGAACGAATAGCCGCCGAATCATCGCTTGACACCATTCCTCCAACAGAGCTGGACGAAGTAGTGGTTACTGCCTCAAAGGTGAATCTGCCATTAAGCCTGGTGGCCAAGCAGGTAGCGGTTATTTCCAAACAGGAGATTGAGCGGGCTCCCGTCCGTAGTATTGAAGATCTTTTGAACTATGTAGCAGGCGTGGACATCCTGCA
>NZ_DCEN01000071.1:1612-28849 GCF_002316955.1 Proteiniphilum sp. UBA1028 | reverse complement strand
CGCGGACCGCACGGCGTACAGGCGGACATCTCCCTTCGTGGCGGATCATTCGATCAGACAGCCATCCTCCTCAACGGAATTAACCTCACCAGCCCCCACACAGGACATTACAGTTTCGACATTCCCGTCAACCTCGCCGACATCGAACGCATCGAGATCGTGCAGGGTCCTTCCTCCTTGGTCTACGGGGCCAGCGCCTTTGCCGGAGGAATCAACATCATTACAAAAAAAGACAAAGAGTCCAACGCCTTCACAAAACTGGAAAGTGGCATGCATGGCCTCTTCGGGGCAGAAGCACGGGGTGCTTACAAGACGGGCTCCTCGGTACATACACTCTCTGCCGGCTATAAACGGTCGGACGGATACATCCGTAACAGCGATTACAAAATCGCAAACCTGCTATGGCAAAGCAGTTTTGATATCAACGGCTCCAATCTCTACTTTCAGGCAGGCCTGAACGACAAGGCTTATGGCGCCAACACCTTCTACAGTGCCGCTTACCCAAGTCAGTACGACGATACGCAGGGCATTTTCATGTCCGTCAGGGGAGAAACAAACGGAAAGCTGAAGTTTATTCCGCATATCTACTGGAGCAGGCATTACGACGAGTTTCAGCTGATCCGTGAAGGCACTTCTGATATCCCTGCCTGGTACAAGAACCATAATTATCATCGCAGCGATGTGCTCGGGATGAACCTCAACATGCAGGTTGCCTCTGCATGGGGCATTACCAGCTTTGGCGGGGAGCTAAGGAACGAAGGAATCCTGAGCAACGTGCTGGGTAAGCCGATGGAAGATACAATTGGAAAATACACAAAGTCAGATAATCGCACCCACATCAATTATTTTGCGGAACACAATTTTATTTGGGAGAAACTGACTCTCTCCCTGGGCGTGTTGTTGAACTACAACACCGCCGTTACCGATCGGCTCGATTTATATCCCGCACTAAACGGATCGTTCCGGGCGACAGATCGTCTCAGCCTCTACGCCTCCTGGAACAAGGCCACCCGCATGCCCACCTTTACCGACCTCTATTATACCACTGCGACACACATCGGGAACAGCGATCTCGAAGCGGAACAGTCGGAAGCTTTTGAGGCCGGCATTAAATACAACCACCCGTTTATAAGTGGTAGCCTCTCGTTCTTCCATATGAAGGGCAGGAACATGATCGACTGGGTGAAAGCAACTCCCGAAGCATTGTGGGAATCGCGAAACCATACCCGTCTCAACAAACAGGGTCTGGAAGGAGGCCTGAACCTCAATCTGGCGTCCTGGCTCGGGCCGGACCAGCCTTTACGTACTCTTTCTGTCGGATATATGTACATCGATCAGGAACGGGTGGAGGATGAGCTGATATCGAACTACACGCTAAACCATCTGCGTCATAAAGTGACTGCAGGCCTGCATCATGAGGTAGTAAAACACCTTACCCTGTCGTGGCATTTTCGCTGGCAGCAGCGTGTGGGATCTTATGTGAAGTATGTGGACCTGAAGCCCGGTGAACGGGTGGCGTACTCCCCTTTCGCATTACTCGACATGAAGGCCAATTACGCCTTTCCCCGCACCAACCTGTTCCTAAACATCAACAACATCTTCAACACCACCCACGTGGATTTTGGAAATATTCCCCAGCCCGGTTTATGGCTCTCGGGGGGGGTAAGTATCCAGCTTCAGAAAAAGTCGGAATGAGCACAAGTTGAACCCGGTGATTAAAATTTGCTGAATAAGATTCCCTCCGCACAGTCCAATAAGGGTAACGGAGGGGATCTTATCTGAAGAAGTCTTTTATCGTGACATATTGAAATACCGGGTTGCCAACCAGTGTTTATACATTGGATCCAGAAGTTCAATTTTACCCTGAATCTCATCGGTCACATCCAGTTCTATCAAACGTCTCTTCAGTTGAATGACATTTGCAGAGGTACCCCAATTATAATTTGTCAATGTAGTCCTGCCGTAAGCTGCTTTTCCTGCTTAATGTTTTATAAGTTATAAAACACTGTGATTCTTTCTGATTTGATATTCCGGCGTAAAAACCCTATATTTGTAGAATAGGTGATGCGCCTCGGAAGATCATGACAAGCTCTTTTTTTCCGGGGCATTTAGTCTATATTGTCTCTTAAGAAAACATCTTACACAAAAAATAAAAAATCATTATGTTTCATAAATTGGTGGCGATAGAGCCTACAAGCCTCATACCATCGGCAGAGAAGAAATTATATTCTTTTGCAAAGGAAGTCATTTTATATTCCGATATTCCGGGTGACGATGACGAGATCGCAGCACGCATCGGTGATGCCGATGCAGTGCTACTGAGTTACACCACCCAGCTTGGAAAAGCTGCGCTTGAAAAATGTCCCAATGTGAAATACATTGGCATGTGCAACTCGCTCTACTCTCCGGAGAGCGCCAATGTGGATATTTATTATGCAAACAGCCGGGGAATCACAGTTACCGGCATCCGCGATTATGGCGATGAGGGTGTGGTGGAATATGTGATCAGTGAGCTGGTCCGGTGCCTGCACGGATTCGGTCAGGAACCCTGGGATGGCATGGCGCGCGAAATTACCGGATTAAAAACGGGAATCGTCGGACTTGGTAAATCAGGAGGCATGATTGCCGATGCGCTGCACTTTCTTGGAGCAGAGATTACCTATTTCGCCAGGAGTGAGAAGACAGAGGCCAAAGCAAAAGGGTACCGCTTTCTCCCGCTAGATGAGTTGCTCGAGGAGAGTGAAGTGGTATGCTGCTGTCTTAACCGCAATACCGTGTTGCTACATGCGCCGCAGTTTGAGAAGCTGGGAAACAAAAAGATACTGTTCAACACCGGACTGTCGCCTGCGTGGGATGAAGAGCCATTTTTGAAGTGGTTAGGGGGTGACAACCTCTGTTTTTGCGACACGGTGGGAGCACTGGGAGGTGAACATCTGCTGGATCATCCAAAGATCCGGTGCATGCAGGTATCTACCGGGCGCACCCGGCAGGCATTTGACCGGTTAAGCGAGAAGGTACTGCAGAATCTTTCCGGCTTTACCGGAATCAACATTTGATGAACAAACACCAGAATGGTGCCTAAATCAAATATTAATGAGGGTGTATCACAATGTGTGTAGTGACCCCCAAAAGTATTTTGTCTAACTTTTGGGGGGCGGTTCAGTGTGATTTCACCCTCTTTTTATTCGGATATCTATCTGAGAACATATCCCAATATTCATTTCTCAGGAGGTTAAATTTTATTTTGAGACAGCCTCATTATTTTTGCAGTTAAACGTTGCTTTAAAAGACAATGGGAGAAACAATATTCTGCAAGGTGGCTACCACCGACCATCCGGCTATTTCCGGAGTGGCGCTGAAGACATCCACCACAGCATGTACCTGATCGTTCTCTATCTCCACCCGTTGTCTGTCGCCGGCAACGAAACGAGGAGTAGACTCCATGGTCACCTGTAGTTTTTCGGGTCCGACCGTTGCAAGAGAAGCCGCCACTGCCACATTCAGGCCGGTGGGAAATACTTCTATTGCTTCTCTGGCTGTACCGGAAAAAACCTGTTTATTTTCGACCTCCATGTCGGCACTATAGAAATGCGACCTTCTGAATGCACGTACCCCTTTTTCATTCAGGAACTGAGCGGAGGCATTTCCCATCAGCGTAGCCGTTCGCAAGACATCGAATCCTCCCGTAGCACCGGAAGCGAGATATACCCGTGTACCGTGCGCCGTGCCTGTTTCTTTCACAGCTTCCAAAAAACTATTATCAGCAAGGGCACCAATAGATAAAGTTACAATGGAAGTCCCGTTTTTCAGGGTTGGCAACGTCAGTTCCTTCATTGCCGCTGGTGATGCGGCCTCGACCAGAAAATCGGGCTTCAAGGCGAGCAGTTCCTCCAACGAGGTGCATGCCTTGCATGCTCTCCCTGCCTGCTCCATCTTTGCAGCCAGTCTTTCTGCTTTTGCCCATGTTCGCGAATAAACGCCCACCAGATCATACTCGGGCAACAGCCCGTTTAACAGTGCATCCGCCACGATATCGGCCAGATAACCACAACCAACAATCACTAGTTTTTTCATAACCATGCAAAGATACCGCCTTTTGGATAAATTCCCAAATAGCCATTCAAATGCAGCTTCACGTCGTTGTTTGTGCTTCAAAATTCATATATTTTCTTCCAATCAAAAGATTTACCAAAACCTGACATTTTGTGCCGAAGCCCCAGCAGGCAAAATTTTTTATTCAACATTTTTTCGCTTAATTTGTACCTATTAAATAGATTTTACGAAATTGATAAAAACAGGGAAAGAAATTGCTTCAATGTACAGTCTCTATGTGGACGATCTGTTCACATATGGTTGTTACCTGGGTTTTGAACGGGAGATCGTAAAAGATGCTGTTCAGGACGTTTTCGTCAAAATTGCGACAGGAAGCGACAAATTGACTCACATATCCAACATCAAACTATACCTTTTCAAATCACTGAAAAACAGACTTATCGACATTCATAAATACCAAAAAGAACACATACCCCTCGAGGGAGTGGATCCTTCGGAAGAGATGCCTTTCAATATCTATGTTGACGTTGAAAAGCTTCTCATCGAAAAAGAAGAACAGATGCAAATAAAGACCGAAATAGAACAAATGCTCTGCACACTCACCGACCGTCAACGGGAAATCATTTATCTCCGCTACGTACAGGAGTATGACTACATCCAAATTGCCGAACTTCTGCAAATCAGTGTGCATGGCTGCCGGAAACTGGTATCAACGGCCATTCACAGCCTCCGTGAGAAGTTCGGTTCACTAATTACGCTTTTGGCTTTTTTGTCATAACATTGCACAGTAAACGCACGTCACCACCTAGCAACGCACGCCATTTTAACCTTAAAATGTTAAATTTATGGGATTTTTTTTATTCGAGGGGATAAAAACTTTTTCAAGTCGTCTTATTATAAAAGAGATTTATTATTGATCTTTTTAATTTTTTAATACACAAAATGGGAGCATAAGGCATGTTCCCTCCGAAAACATAAGAATTCAACAGAAACCCAATAGGGGTTTCCTATCACTAATTAATGGATTGAAGATAAAACAGAATAATCACACAAAATATGGATGTAAAACACACCAAGTATACTGATTTTTTAAAGGACACACAATTTCTACGATGGCAATTAATGCCCGATGAAACACTGAATGGCTACTGGCTTGATTACATAAAAAAACATCCTGAACAATTTAGGGAGATACAAAAAGCAGTTACTTACCTGAAAAGGGAAGGACTGAATAAAAGGACTCTGAATAAGAAAGAAAAGGCTGATTTATTGAATAAGATACAAATAAGCATTCGAGAAGAGAACAAGATAAAACAAATTAAGATCTTCCGATATTCACTGGTTGCATCTGCTGTAGTAGTACTTATTTTAGTCGGGATTACATTGTTTTCTCCTTACTGGAAAAATGAAAATACCCCCGAAGCAGAACTAATTGTTGGAGAATTACTAACAAGCAAAGATATTCAACTTCTTACCAGCGGAAAAGCAATTACATTTCAAGACAATGTAGCAGTAGCGCTCAATAAGGAAGGAATAGCTGAAGTTACAGAAGGAGACAGCGAAAGAAAAAAGATTGAAATTGATAAAGATCAATCCACATCGTTAATTGTCCCCTATGGAAAACGTTCTATGCTCACACTTGCAGATGGCAGTAAAGTGTGGCTCAACTCAGGATCTGTATTAGAATTTCCGGCACAATTCAGCGGCAAAAGTCGTGAAATTCGCCTAGCTTCGGGAGAAATGTACATTGAAGTTTCACACGACAAAAAAAGACCATTTTTTGTGCAGACAGACAACTTCAATATACGAGTTTACGGGACAAAATTCAACATCTCCACCTATTGTAATTCGCCTCATTCCGTAGTGCTGGTAGAAGGGAGTGTGGGCCTGCAGTCATCAGGCAAGAAAGAGCTATACTTATCACCATCGGAACAGGCTATCTATTCAGAAAACGGCACATTTAGCACGCAAAAGGTAGATGTTACCCCTTTTATCAGTTGGAAAAACGGTTACCTTTCCTTCCACAAAACACCGATGGACGAAGTGTTGCAACAGATTGGCAGGTACTACAACCTTTCGTTTGATTTCAATCAGGATACCCGTCTTCAAAAACGCACCTGTACCGGGAAGATTTACCTCTCCGACAATTTGGATAATGTGATGACCACACTCTCCCTGCTCACATCTACAAAATATGAAAAACGAGAAAGAAAGATATATATTACCAACGAACCCAAATAAAACATATATGCGTATGAACAAACATCATGGATAAAACAAGGCAACAGTTAGTGAAAAACCGAGCGATACCCCAAATACCGCCCGGTCAATTTGAAATTAATTACCCTTTTATTAATAATTAAAATCGTTCAAAGATATGAATAAACATTCAATTGAGGAAAGAGGACACCTCAATAATCTCAAACATGCTCTAAAAGTCATGAGAACAACCTTATTCTTACTATTTTTTTGTGTACTCTTTACTTCTGCATCAAATAGCTTTTCACAGGAACTGACTCTTATAATTGAGTCAACCAGCATAAAAGATGTATGTAAAGAGATCGAGAGAAACAGTGATTTTATTTTTGTTTTTTCGGATACTAGTGAAAAGCTGGTTGACAAAAAAGTGGATATCAACGCCAACTCTAAAAAAGTTGAAGAAATCTTGGATCTCATTTTTATGAATTCCGGACTTACCTATAAAATATTGGATAAGCAAATTGTTATTTATGAATCCAATATGACAGCATCCGTTAAAGATAACAAATACACAGCTTCGACATTTGTAAAGCAACAAAAGAAACAAATATCCGGCATCGTTACAGATATTCAAGGTGAGCCAATAATCGGTGCAAACATTATTGAAGCAGGAACGACCAACGGCACTGTTACGGATATTAATGGAAACTTTGTACTGAATGTTGCAGATAACGCTACTATCCGAATATCTTATCTCGGATATATAGAGCAGAATATCAGCATTGCCGGAAAGTCAAGTATCAACATTACGTTAAAAGAAGATACTCAGACTTTGGAGGATCTTGTTGTGATCGGATATGGTTCAATGAAAAAAAGAGACGTTACCGGATCGATCACTTCAATTACCAGTGAAGACATAACAAAAAAAATTCCCGCCAATGTGTATGAGGCACTTCAAGGTCAGGCTCCGGGAGTACAAGTTGTTATGGGGTCCGGGCAACCCGGAGAAACAGCAACTATCAAGATCAGGGGTACCTCCACATTTTCCGAAGCGGGAGTCAAACCCCTGTATATCGTCGACGGTGCACCTTTGGAAAGCATCGATGGAATTAACCCAAGTGATATCGAATCGATGGAAATCTTGAAAGATGCAGCTTCCGCTTCAATATACGGTTCTAGATCCGCGAATGGTGTAATTCTTATCACAACCAGGGGAGGGGTAAGAGAGAAGCCCAGCTTCGATATTAAATATAACCGTGGGTGGGGGCAGTTATCCCACAAGCTACCTCAGGCAAACAGGAGTGACAGACGGGAATATGACATAAAAAGGAGAGAGTACTTTTTGGCAAACGGGATGCCTGGAAATGCAAATGAAAGCATACAAATGATCGAAGACTCTTTGAATGTGTTTTTCAATGTCGATAATGACTATCAGAAAATGATATCGCAAACCGCTCAGAAAGATCAGATTGATTTGAGCATTGGAGGGGCAGGTGATAAAATAAAATATTTTGTCAACACCGGCTTTTTCAACGAAAAGGGTATCATTCCAAATACCAGCTTTCAGAGACTGACGACAAGAGTCAATTCCGATTACGAGCCCTACAAATGGCTAAACATGGGAACGAGATTATCCCTTGGATATTCATTGAAAAAAGGCATCAACGAAGGTCAGCTACTAAATGCCATGTTGAGCAGACGTCCCTACTTCTCCACTTATTATCCCGATGGGACCCTGGTGGGTATATTTAATGGACAAAGAAATCCGATTGCTCAAATTGAACACACGACAGATTATACAGATGCCTATACAGCCAACTTTTTCCAATTTATGGAGTTTGGCATTGCCAAAAATCTTAAGTTCAGGACCAACATTAACGCCAACTTCTACCTGAATAAACGCAAAAGGTTGTACCCAAGCATCATTACGGATGAATGGCAGAGAAGCAACTCGGGAGGATCTTTTAATTACCTAAACTGGAACTGGTTAAGTGAAAACTTCTTCACCTACTCCAACACTTGGGATCAACACAACCTTGGAGCGATGTTGGGAGCCAGTATTCAAAAGTGGCACAATGAGAACGAGATTCTTCAGGGTATTAACTCATCCACCGACTTTATTTATACAATGAATGCCTTTGCTGCAAACCTGGATTTAACCCAGACAGGTTCATGGATTAGCAAACATTCGCTTGCTTCCATTTTTTCAAGAATCACCTATGACTACAGAGGTAAATACCTGTTCGCTGCTAACTTCAGACGGGATGGATCCTCTCGATTCTCTGAAAATAACAAATGGGGTAATTTTCCATCTATTTCTGCAGGATGGCGCTTTTCAGATGAACTCTTTATGAAAAAAGCCAAAAGTGTATTGGATGACGGAAAAATAAGAGTCAGTTATGGAATCACCGGTAATGAAGCCATCGGCAATTATGACTATATATACTCATACATTCCCAGCATTATTTATGATGGTATTGGCGGGGTTTCTCCGGCAAGAATTGCAAAAGACAACCTAAAGTGGGAAGAAACGAAGCAACTCAATACCGGTCTGGATCTGTCGTTTTTCAATAGCCGGCTAATCATTACTGCAGATTATTACAATAAAAACACCGACGGACTGCTTGCAAACTACCAGCTTCCAAAAGAATCGGGTTTCTCATACATGAGAACGAATGTAGGAGAAATGAATAATAAAGGTTACGAGCTTATGGTGTCTGGTGATATAATCAGAAAGAGCGATTTAACATGGAATGCCTCTTTCAATATATCGTACAATAAGAATAAAATTATCAAACTGTCGGAAGGGAAATCTTACCTCGAGGGGG
Source organism: Proteiniphilum sp. UBA1028 (assembly GCF_002316955.1). Classification (NCBI taxonomy): domain Bacteria; kingdom Pseudomonadati; phylum Bacteroidota; class Bacteroidia; order Bacteroidales; family Dysgonomonadaceae; genus Proteiniphilum; species Proteiniphilum sp. UBA1028. Next base: position 19,769 of record NZ_DCEN01000071.1, on the reverse strand, counting down.
GATTATGGTGGATGGAAGAAGGCGGATCGATAGGGGACTTCTACGGATATAAAAATTTAGGGGTTTTCCAGTACGATGAATCCAATGCTTTCAGTGACAAATGGGAACAATTAACCCCAGTATTTGAAAACGGTGTCTTTGCCTATAAGTATTTATTGAACGGCTCGGACTATTCAGGCACAGTAAATGTTAAAAAGCTGCCAAACGGGAAAGCGTTCAGGGGAGGAGACTACAACTGGGCTGAAATTGGAGGAGAGGAAAACGGAATCATTGACGATAATGACAAAATGGTCATTGGAAATGCCATGCCTAAATATACTGGAGGACTGAGTACCCAGGTTCGCTATAAGCAAGTGACCCTATTCGTTTCTTTCTATTATTCACTTGGTGGAAAAATATACAACGATGCCGAGCACAATAGAAATGCTTTTAGATTTACAGGCACCACACCATCACCTAAAGTGATACACGATCTTTGGCTAAAGCAGGGAGATATTTCGAACTATCCAAGGCCCTACAATGATGAGTTCAACAATGCACGATATGCCAACTCCTTTTATCTGGAAGATGGATCATACATACGACTGCAAAATGTTCGTATGTCGTATGAATTCGAAAAAGAGATTCTAAAAAAATTAAGATTAAAGGGGTTGAGTATCTATGGTTACATAAACAATCCCTTGACCTGGACAAAGTACTCGGGGTACGATCCGGAATTTTCAAGCAGCAACCCTTTACAAATAGGTAAAGACACCTATCGATATCCAATGAAAAGGGAGTTTGGTTTGGGTTTAAACATTAACATTTAATACGTTATTTATGAAAAAGTTATTTTTAGCAATATACCTGGCATTCTCTGCTTATACCTTCACATCATGTGATTCATTATTAGATGAGCAACCTGTGAGTGAAATCCCTGCTTCAGAGATGTGGAAAACCGCAAGAGATGCCAAAGCGGGGGTCAGCGAGATTTATGGACTTTTCAGGCAAACCATGCGTGAAAACTACTTCTACTGGGGTGAATTCAGATCGGATAACTTTTCACAGGGAGCTCCATCTGCGACAAATCAGGAGTATGTCATAAAAAACCTTCTGACTACAGACCACAGAGCAGCCAACTGGACCAATTTGTACGCAATGATTAACCAAGCCAACCTCGCCATTAAGTATCTTCCGAATGTGGACATGCCTTCAGTGGCGGAAAAGAACGACTTATTGGGTCAGGCCTACGCCATGAGGGCTTTAGGTTATTTTTATGCCATAAGAGTCTGGGGTGATGTTCCGTTATATACCGAACCCAATGAAAAGTATAGTGAAGAAATTTACAAACCGAGAACTGACAAAAACATTATTCTGAATGAAGTAATTCTGGCAGATCTAAAGCTGGCGGAGTCTCTCATTGACCGGGTAAAAAATAAAGAACGAAAAAGAATCTCTATCTACGGCGTATGGGCCATTATGGCTGACGTATACATGTGGTTGCATGAGTACAGTCTGGCCGATCAGACCATTACAAAGATGGGCAGAGAGCCGGGCTTTATGAACCTGGCAGGCAACATCGACGACTGGAGAAAAATGTTTGTGGAGGAGCTCAACGGAAAGGCACCTGACATGACTCCCGAAAATGACGAATACACTTCGAAAGAGTTAATTTTCATTATACACTTCTACATGGAAGAGGTCGGGGAAAACGGATACAGCTTCATGTATCAATGGTTTACAGGATCCGGGAACCGGGCGGCAGTACTCTCGGATAAATTCATGAGCAATTTTGATCCCAACGCCCCCAAGCAAGATCTAAGGAGGGACCTCATCGCCATGAATTACCAAAACGGCTGGGAGTTAAACAAATTCATCGGAGGCACCATTAGCACTACCCTCAACAAAACCTGTCAGGTAGCCTATCCGATATACAGATATAGTGACATGATTCTATTGCAAGCAGAGGCCAAAGCAAGAATGGGGCAATGGGACGAAGCATTGGATCTGGTAAAGAAGATTCGTGATCGTGCTGGTCTTGACACACCTGCAGCAATGAGTTTTGCTTCGGAAGATGAACTGATTGACTTTATATTAACGGAACGACAAATAGAACTGGTTGGAGAAGGAAGAAGATGGTTTGATTTACTCCGGACCAACAAATGGAAAGAAGTGATGGGACCGATTAATGGCATGCAAGAGGATGGAAATGAGCTATTCCCCATCTATTATCAACATCTGAACGAAAATCCTTTATTAACACCCAATCCATATTATGGAAAATAAAATATTAAAAAACATGATTAGCTTAAAAAACATAATTGGAAAATTTGCAGCGCTGATTGTATTTGTTTTGTTAAATACCGGTTGCGATATGCCTTTACAACAAAACTATGATTACGAATCATCCGTACTCGATCCACATATAAGCGCAACTGCCTGGGACTTTTTGCAGACAAAAAGCGACCTTTTCTCCATCTTTACAGAAGCAGTAGAATACGCCGGCCTTGACAACTACTACAAACAGACAGAGAGAAAGTACACCTTTCTGGTATTAAACAACACGGCCATGAAATTGTATATGATGGATCGGTTTCCGGGCACCAACTCAATCACAGAATGCGATAGGGACCAAGTAAGAGACATGCTCCTGTACCATATCGTTGACGGTGAGTACAGCGGATACGGGCAATTGCCAGTGGAACCGATGTTCGTATTGACATTGCTAAAAGGAGACCAAGGGTTGATGACCATGCTCGTCCGAAAAAACCCCTGGCAGGCAGATGCCGGTAAAATCGTCATTAATGACACCGGCAGCAATGGATCATCGCCTATGAGACTCGCCACCACAAGCAATTTACTTCCAGTCAATGGAGTAATTCATATTTTCGAAAACTATAGTTATTACAAAAAATAAAACAACCATGTCTAATAAGATAATAACCCTCCTTATTATACTAATTACTTTCGGAGGAGTAATTAGCTGCGGAGATGAAAGAGAGATTTTGGACTCCTCAACGAGGGAGCCTGACATCACATTTGCTTTTGATGTGATGAAGATCGATATGAACCTGATTGATAATCTGCCGGTGGTAGCTATTATACGGTCTGAGTTGGGTTTAAAGAATGTGCTGATTCAAATTAAAAAAACAGACAACAACATCATTGACTACAAGACCTTTACTGAATTCTTCAATGAAAACTCATTCAGTTATGCCGAAAAAATAAATTACTCAGCCGATTATCAGTCCATCATTATTACGGCCACGGATAAGCTTGACAGAAGCATTTCGGAAACCCTTCCACTGAACATCACGGAAGTAAAGGAAGCTCCTTCCATTATCTTTAATCCTTCCTCCATCCTGTATGATGAAATAGAGGGAGGAGAGATGCCGGAAACAAACTTCACAGTTCAATCCGTAGCAGGTTTAAAATCATTGGAGATGTTTTTGGTTGCCGAAAGCGGTCAGACGCAGTATGGATTCCCCATCGATTTCCCCGATAAGGAAAACGAATATACATTTAATCAGCAAATTATGTATAAAGAGGGAGACAAGGGATTTAGAGTCAAAGCAACAGATATCTATGGACAGGTGAAAATTGCAACCCTGCCTGTGCAATATCTTACGCCCACCCCACCTGTGGTTACCATTACAGAAGATACGATCTATGCAGACAAAGATCAGACAAAAATCATTCCCTTACAGATTACCTCGCAAAGGGGGATTGCTGAAATTAAGATCTACCGTATAGAAGATGGCATTGAAAATCTGGTTCATACCATCGTAAGGGATGATAAGCCGCTAAAGCTAAATTTAACACCGGAGGTCACATGTACCAATGCCACATCTAAAATTAAAATTGTTGTAAGTGATGTTGTGAATAAGTCAAGTGAAGCTCTAATTACGGCCATTGTCAATATGTATTTTACTGCCCACCTGGAAATAGGTACTCATCCTCTCGCCAATGGGTATAGCGGATATCCCAATGTGTATTCATTGCTCTCGTTAAAAGATTTCAAAACCTACCCTGTTGATTATGCTGTGGAGAATGAAGCCAACGCTTCTAACGTGGACTTGAAATTTTACGCGTTTGGAGGTCAGGCAGTGTTAAGGATGTACTCCATTGATGGTGGAACAGGAACAAAGAGCAATGAATTCAGAGGAAGCAGTGGTAAATCGGTACTGGACATGCCCATTCAAAATGCTACCAAAGTATTAAAATTGGTCGATTTTGATTTCGATAATGCAACGGCAGAGTCCATAACCAGAGATATTCCTCTATCCAATATCGTTAGTAATACGATCAACCCCTTCAACGTGGGCGATGTTCTCGCTTTCAAAACGGCATCCACTTCAACCTCGGGAGGAGATCGGGTCGGCATTATGAAGATACTGGACAATAAGCAGGTGAATCCCAGCAACGTAACAGCCAGGGTGATCACAGTCTCTATCAAATTTCCAAAATAAAGAGACAAGACGGTTGTCATAAAACCTATAAACCAATACTGGATGGATCAATTATTAATGAAGGGGGTATTCCTCCTTCATTAATGAGTGATCGGCCGATTGAATGATATAAGAATGAAGTAAAGAATGAGAAGAGGTCTTTTTCGATATCACATCGTATCCTGTTTATCAATATTGATAGCATGCATGGCTGCCTGCTCTTCTCCGGAAGTTATTGAACCGGAAAAACCAGAACCTCCTGTTATTCCGGAAGAGCCATCGGATCCGCTTAAAGAGGAATATTCCTATGTACAGGTACAATACAGAAAATGGCAGAATGGTACATTCCAGCCATGGGCTTCAGATGAATCCGGGAAAACCCGTATTATCGACAACATGAACTGGTACAAAGCAACGTCTGATTATTCAAAAACAGTCTGGGGAGGGAGAGTTGGATTGAATCCATCCTCTGTTACAGGCAAAGAGGGATTCTTTCGTATCGGGCAATATGGAGGCCGATATTATCTGATAGATCCGGATAATGGTGCTTTCATACTGCATGGCATCCAGCATGTCCGCCCCGGGGAGTCGTCTCCACAAGAAAAAGCCTTTGCCTCCAAATTCGGGAACGAACTCAAATGGAGTGAGGAAACCGGGAAGTTGATTGCCGAAAACCACCTAAACTGCATATCATACGGTTCAAAACGAATAGAAAAATTTCCACAGACGATGAGGGACAACTTACTCAAACCCGGGCTACAAAAAATTGCCTATACGGAAAATCTCTATCTGCTTCGTACTTTTATGTGGGATATGTACAAGAATCTTGGATATGCTTTTGAGGATGATAAATACAATCGACTGGTACTTCTTTTTGAGCCTACTTTTGCCGCATATATTGATCAGCTTATGCAAGAAAAAGCGGCTCTTTTTACAGGAGATGAACACTTTATAGGATACTTCCTGGATAATGAACTCCCTTTTGCCAGTTACCAAAATGAAAATCCGCAACGAGGCATCGATATAAAACATTTTCTGGCTTTGCCCGACCGCTACCAATCGGCGCGAAATTTTGCGGAGAAATTTATGCAGGAAAATGGTCTTGCCTCTCCAGGTGCAATCAGCGAGAAAGATCAGGAAAATTTCCGGGGATCGGTAGCCAATTATTATTATCGATTAACCACCGAAACAGTCAGACGGCATGATCAAGAACACCTAATATTGGGAAGCCGCCTGCATGACTGGAGCAAATACAATCAAAAAGTAGTGGAAGCATGTGCCCGCTACTGCGATCTTGTTTCAATCAACTATTATGCCCGCTGGCAACCGGAAAGCGATTTTCTTGCCAATCTAAAAACATGGTGTGGGACAAAGCCATTTCTGGTAACGGAGTTTTACACGAAAGCGGAAGATGCAAGTTACCAGGGTAAGAGGTATAGTAATACCGATGGAGGAGGCTGGTTAGTACGTACCCAAAATAACAGGGGAGAATTTTATCAGAATTTCACCCTGCGTTTGCTTGAAACAAAGAATTGTGTTGGGTGGATTCATTTTGAATATAATGATGAATACAGTACGGACGGGAAAGCTGTCAATAAGGGAATTGTCTCATTAGAATACACTCCTTATACCCTGTTTCTTTCCTATATGCGACAAATGAATTCTTCGGTTCACTCTTTAATTGACTACTACGATCAAAAATAGAATAACAAACACCAAATGATATGATGCTAAAAAGTCAGTGCTTTTTTTCGCTTCTTCTGCTCTTTCATTTTCTATGCGCATCTTGTTCAGGTCACGACACACCGATAGTAGAACCTGAGGAAAAGGAGACCCTTTTCCAACTCCCTGAAAAGGCATACGTCCTGGCAGAACAGGCCAAACAGGCCATTATCATCAGAAATGCGGAAACTCATAAGATTATATGGAACTGGGATCCTTATTCTGCTTCTATTCCAGCAATTCATCAGCCCTGGTTCATTAATCCAAGTGAAGTAAAACCGGTTTTCAATAAAAGGTATATCCTGATGACTGCTTCCGGAGGAGCAGTAGCCTTGATCCGCTTATCTGACAAGAAGCTGATGTTCTACGCGAATTGCGGTCAAAATCCCCACTCTGCTGAGATATTGCCAGATGGAAATATCGTTACGGCAGAATCAAAATATGGCGAGATCAACACCTTTGTGGTGGATACGGTGAAAGTGTTGGGAACAAAAAATCATACGGTAAAGCTGGGTAATGCCCATAATGTGGTCTGGGATAGAAGAAGGATGTCTCTGTATGCTTCAGCAACAATTCAATCAGGTGTGACAGCATTATTCCGTTTTGAATACAACGGAAGTACAACGAACCCCCAACTAATTAATCAGCAACGAATTTATACGTTTGAAAATGAATCCGGTGGTCATGATTTGTTCCCGGTATTCGGAGAAGAAAACAAGCTGTGGTTTACCGCTGCATCCGCTGTATATCAATTCGACATCTCTAAAGACCCCGTTACTTGTAACAAAATTTATGATATCCCCAATATTAAAAGTATCTCTAACGGCCCTGACGGCATTATCATGCTTCGTCCAACAGAGCAGTGGTGGGCAGAAGGGTTAATCAATGAAAATGGCGAAGAGATATTCAGGATGAATGGCGCAAAAATTTATAAAGGACGTTGGATGTTGGACAATACATTTAGCTATCCTATTCAACACAGACCATAACACCATGACAATCAATACAAAAGAAATGAATCAAGAATACCAGTTTATTTCACTAAAGCAAAGTTTACTCCTGCTGACGATGTTGTGCACATTGACAGTGTGGGCGCAGAACGGGAAAAAGGTATATGCCGACTACCATGGAGTAAGATATACACGGCAGCATGACGGACAATTGGGAAGATGGGCTCTCTATGCCAACACCTCGAATTCCTCAACAGACAAAAAAACGTTATGCTACAATGCCGACCTTATTCTCACCAGCGGGCAGCATGAAATTGCCTCCGTGAACTACCCTCTGGCAGGTATGCAGTCCAATCTGGATCACGACTATATCGAATACCAGATCCTATCTGCCAAAGCAGCCAAGATCGACGGATTCTTTATAGAATGGGGATTCATGCATCACGAAAACGATCTGCTACTAAAGGCAATGCAGAAGGTTGCCGTCAAGTATGATTTTGAGATTGGAGTAAACTGGTGCGACGGATGGTTATATTATGACTGGATTACAAAAATGTATCCTGAAATCAATAGCAGAGAGAAGAAAACCAAACACTATGTCAGATGCTATCAATATCTAATCGATAATGTGTTTGCCGCACCAACAGGACCTATTGTGAAGGGACACCCTGTTTTTTACCTGTTCGGGCCCGGTGCAACCCCCGAGGAGTTTGAAGAAGTCTCCTCTCATATTGTCATCCCAAGCAACATCAAAAAGCCAGTGATCTTGCGACGTTGGGCCGAGTGGGGCACCTTAGCGAAGAACAAGTATCAGCCCATCACCCAAAGTAACGAAATCGATCAGTGGATTCAACTGGGGGCTGTTCCTACAGCCTGGCTGCCCGCAAGAGTAAGGCCAATGGACAAGGAGTATCCTTTTTGGGATTATTATGCCACTCAGGATGATGTCATTGAATTTATGAAGCCTTTTAGGGACTCTCTATGGGTCAATTCCAAAAAGAACTATCCCTTAAAATCAGGTTTTGTGATGCCGGGCATGGACAACCGAGGTTGTGCCGGATGGGGAAGGGGACACTTCTTCTACATACCACGCAATGGGGGAAGGACTTATGAAGAGATGTGGAAATTCAATCTTAACAACCGGAATGTGCTGGACATGATATTTATAGCCTCATGGAGTGACTACACGGAGGGGCACGAGATTGAACCGACAAAGGAGAACGGAAATAGAGAACTATTGACCACATTGAAATATGCGAGTCGCTTCAAAGAGGAGGAGGCAGATTCCACCGGATTGAGTTTACCTTTGAAATTATTTCAACTTAGGAAATTATCCAAATTCCTGTTCAATACGCGTCCGGAAACTGGTTTTTGCCCTACCATACTGGATGACGCCGCGGCCTTAATTAGCAACCACAAGTACAACAAAGCCAAGGTGGTACTCAATGAGGCTGAAGCTGAATTGAACAGAATCAAAAAAGAGATCGAAACATGCCAAATCACCATAGAGGGAAATGGAGATGTCATCCAAAAATCACATGATAATCATACGATCTCCATCTTCTTTGATAATGAAACAATTGATTTGCTCAACGGACATCATTATACGGGATACCTTTCGTTTGAGTATCGGGACGAGGGAAATGACTTTATGACAATTTACTCCGAAACTAATCGAAGTCCCAAAGATCTCTTTTCTGTTGTTGCCAGAATAAAGAAAGACAATAGGAAAAGTTGGCAAAAAGCAAAGATATCATTGCATAAAGAGAATATCTCCTATGTCGATAATAAACCTGCTTTTACCATTAAGGGAAATGCGGATGTGAAAAACATATCTGTGACATATGATCTTTTTAAATAAAAGGCAATGAAATACACCCTATATCTCCCACTTGTTTTAATGCTTCATCTGCTCTTTTCATGTACTTCTTATGATTATATCACCCATGAAAGGGGAATCAGTTTTGAGCAAAACGAAGTTGCGTATACAATTGAACTATTCTCTCCAAATATAGTCCGGGTCTTATCTCTTCCAAAAGGTGACAGCATCGTGACAAAAAGACTCATCACCGACTGGAGAAATGCATCTCCTGTTACCTTTAAAATCAAATCCACAAAGGAGAAGATTTCAATAACAACTACCGGTCTAACGGTGGAGTTTGATAAAGTAAATGAATCATTCGCTTTTTATGAGAGAGGCACCCATCGTCTCCTGCTACAAGAGGCGAAGCCGGCACGTTCTTTTCAACGTATGAAGGTAGCTGATGAAACATGTCTCCGTGTCCGGCAAAGCTTCGACTCAAACGACGAAGAAGCACTATATGGGCTGGGACAATATCAAAACGGAGTTATGAACCTGAAAGGGGATACCATCCTGCTGTTACATTCAAATATGGATATCGCCAATCCTTTCCTTGTCTCCACAAAGGGATACGGGATTCTATGGGATAACTATTCCTCCACAACCTTCATAGACCATATTGACGGATACCACTTTGACTCAGAGGTGGCTGACGCTTCAGACTATTATTTTGTGCATGGAAAAGACATTGAAGAAGTAATTGGAGGATACAGGGAGTTGACTGGAGCTGTGCCCATGTTTCCGAAATGGGCTTTCGGCTTTTGGCAGTCAAAAGAACGTTATAAATCCTTTTCAGAGTTGGAGTCAGTTGTCAGGGAATACCGTAAAAGAAATATCCCATTGGATAATATTGTACAGGATTGGGAATACTGGGGAGACAAAGAGCACTGGAACGCGCTCACATTCAATACCGACAGTTTCCCAAATGCCCGGAAAGTGATTGAACGCCTTAATCATGAGCAACAAGTACATGTGATGATCTCCGTATGGCCGGGATTTGGCCCCGCCAGCGATATTTACCAAGAACTGAATGCAATCGGCGCTCTTTTTGAGGAACCCACCTGGGCAGGATATAAAATATTTGATGTGTATAATCCCGAAGCAAGGGAGATTTTCTGGAAATACCTGAAAAATGGGTTGTTTGACCAGGGAGTCAACGCCTGGTGGCTGGATGCGACTGAGCCCTCCTTCAGGGATGGATTCACGCAGCGCAAACAGGAAGCAAGAAGTAAGTCCGCAGGAAACACTTACATGGGTAGCTTCCATCGGTACCTGAACGTCTACTCGCTGGAGATGAGCCGATTTCTATATCATAAATTACGGGAAGCCAGCGATAAAAGAATCTTTATCCTAACAAGATCCGCCTTCGCCTCACAGCAAAAGTATGCTACTGCTGTCTGGTCGGGCGACGTATCATCCTCTTGGGAGAACTTACATAAACAGATACCCGCCGGCCTCAACTTCTCCATGTCCGGCATTCCCTACTGGACATCCGACATCGGGGGATTTTTTGTCACCGAGAGAGATGGAATGTTTCCCGAAGGGCTGAAGGACGATGCTTTCAAGGAATTATATACACGCTGGTTTCAATTTGGAGCCTTCTCTCCTCTTTTCAGGGCACACGGCACCAATGTTCCTAGAGAAATCTGGCAGTTTGGAGAACCCGGAGACATATATTATGATACACAACTAAAATACATAGAGTTACGTTATCGACTACTTCCCTATCTGTATTCTTTATCCTGGAGGATCACAAACAGGAATTACACCCTGATGAGAGGCCTGGCTATGGACTTTCCACAGGATACCCTCGTACATGATATTGATAACAGTTACATGTTTGGCCCCGCTTTTTTGGTGCGTCCTGTATTGCAACCAATGAAGATGAATCTGCAGCAAACAGGCACATACCTGCCAATACACGAGGGAAAGTATTGGTATGACTTCTGGACCGGAGAAGCGACTGCTTGCGGAAAGACCCACCTGATGAGCACACCACTACCTGTTATGCCACTGTATATAAAAGGAGGTTCTATTCTCCCACTGGGAAAAGTAAAGCAGTATGCTATGGAGAACCATGACGATGAACTGGAGTTAAGAGTATACCGGGGTATGGATGCGGATTTTCTATTATATGATGACCAAGGCGAAGACAATGGTTTTGAGCATGGGGCCTATGCCACCATCCCCCTTCGTTGGAATGAAGCGTCGCAAGAACTAGTTTTGGATAAAAGGGAAGGCTTGTTTGAGAAGATGCCCGAAACCATTTCGTTCACAATTAAGTTATACCAACCCGACAATCCTTCACCGGATGTAAAGAAAATACTTTACACCGGCAAAAAAACAATTATTGATTTCAGTAAATAAAAACGTATATGAAATATCTCTTTACATTATTGCTCTTATCATTCATCGTGCAGCATGCTTCATCACAAACATCAACAGGAGCAAAAACTTTCGACCCCATTCCTTCTCTTGATTTGTACCTATGCATAGGGCAGTCAAACATGGCCGGAAGAGGAACACTGCATGTGGGCCTGATGGACACCCTGAAACTGGTATATCTCCTTAACGACATTTGCCAATTCGAGCAAGCTGTCAACCCCCTCAACAAATATTCTACCATCAGAAAGGAAATTGCAATGCAGCAACTAAGCCCCTGCTATTCTTTTGCCAAAGAGATGGTGAAAGAAACCGGGAAACCTGTGGGGCTGATTGTCAATGCCAGGGGCGGAAGTTCTATTAAGGAATGGATGAAAGGAGCCAAGGAGAATTACTATGGTGAAGCCTTAAAAAGAGTCCATGCCGCCACGAAGTACGGACAAATAAAGGCCATTCTCTGGCATCAGGGCGAAGCGGATATTTGTTGTCCCGAAGAATACAGAAAAATATTGACACAATTCGTTAAGGACCTAAGGGAGGATCTAAAAAATCCCACCCTGTTTTTTGTTGCGGGTGAGGTCTCCCGATGGGACTGGACCCGTAACAAGGAAGGAACCAGCCATTTTAATCAAATGATCAGCTCCATCTCCTCCTTTATTCCTTACAGCGCCTGTGTATCCTCTATCGGGTTAACACCTCTAAAAGACGAATCCGACCCCCATTTCGACGCAGAAAGCCAACTGATCTTAGGGAAGAGATATGCAAATAAAATCTTAAATTCCTGCAAATAAACAACCGACAGACAAATCCGTATAAAGCAATGACAACAGTACAATAGTTCATCTTTCAGATAATTTTAATTATTCCCATAAACAAATTTCATATGTATAGTCGTTCATCTATTCGCAGAATCTTATATACAACAATTTTTTTCCTCTATGCCGTGACTGGCATAGCCGGACATAGAATCAGCATCAACAACCACTGGCAATTCACTACAAACCGCATTCATCACCAGGTTGTCCAGCTGCCCCACTCATGGAACGATCAGGATGTAATGGATGATTTACCGGGGTATTACCGCGGTATTGGTATATACACAAGAGAACTTATTATCGACGAAAGATACCAGGGGAAACAACTCTACCTGCACTTCGAGGGAGTCAACCAGATTGCCGATGTGTATGTTAACGGTACACATGCCTTGCAGCATAAGGGAGGATACACCGCGTTTACCGTTCCGCTTAACGGGTTAATCACATTTGGAGAAAATCACCCCAATGAAATAACGGTAGAGGTAGATAATCGGTGGAACAAGGATATTCCTCCTCTTTCGGCCGACTTCACCTTCTACGGAGGAATATATAGAGATGTCTATCTGATTATAAAGGAGCCTGCCCATTTTTCACCACTCGACTTCTCAAGCGAAGGAGTCTATGTATCCACTTCCAATGTCTCGGAGAATAATGCCGATATGCAGGTCAAGGCAATCATCAAAAACACGTCTACCGAAAAAAAACAGCTCTCACTCCAAACCATTCTGTATGATAGTCAGGGGATACTTGTGACGAAGAAGAAGACTCCTTTCACGGTCGAGAGTAATAGTAACAAGATCATTGAACATGACCTGCGATCAATTCCGTCCCCTCAGCTCTGGTCCCCCGAATGCCCCTACCTCTATCATGCCGTAAATCAATTGGTGGATGCAACGGGAAAAGTGTTGGACACCTATGTTTGCTCTGTCGGATTCCGATGGTTCCACTTTGATCCCCAGACAGGTTTTTACCTGAACGGTAAACACTATAAGCTGATAGGTGCAAGCCGCCACCAGGACTTCTGGTTTAGAGGCAATGCATTAAATGATGATTACGCGGTAAGAGACATAGAGATGTTGAAAAAAATGGGAGGAAACTTCCTGCGTATCGCCCACTACCCCCAGGATAAATCGGTGATACAGGCGTGTGACCGACTGGGTATTCTATGCGCCATTGAGATCCCGCTAGTGAACGAGATCACCGAATCACAAGAATTTGAAGACAATAGCACACAAATGCTGATGGAGATGCTCCGTCAATATTACAACCACCCCTCTCTCGTTATCTGGTGCTATATGAATGAAATATTGCTTCGGGATAAATATGATAACGACAAAGCGAAGAAAAAAGAGTATCATGAGTCGGTCTATTATCTCGCACAAAAGCTGGAAAATATCATCCGGAAGGAAGATCCGGGGCGCTATACCATGCATGCAAGCCATGGAGCGTACAACAAGTACAAAAATGCAGGATTGTTAGACTTACCAATGGTGGTTGGATGGAACCTCTATGAGGGATGGTACGGTGGGGTGTTTAAGGGGTTTCCCGATTTTCTGGAGCGGTTCCACACCGACTTCCCCGAAAAAATCACGGCTGTCACCGAATATGGTGCGGACAACGACCCGCGCATCAGAAGCGATCGACCAATCCGCTTTGACAAAAGCACGGAGTACTCTACTCTCTTTCACCAGTATTACTATAAAGCGATAAAGGAACGACCATATGTAGCGGCAGGTATGATTTGGAATCTGGCCGACTTCAACTCGGAAACACGCATGGAAACAATGCCTCACATCAATAACAAAGGTATCCTCACTTGGGATAGAAGCATTAAAGACCAATTTCTTTTTTATCAGACTCAACTTACTGATGAGCCGAGGATCAGCATCTTGAATTCCGGTTGGGAGAAACGCACGGGCATCGCAAACGAAGAGGAATGCGTGACTATACAGCCTATCATGGTAGCAAGCAACCTTCCATCGGTAGAACTCCTTGTGAATGGTTCGAGCCTGGGGGTAAAACAGATAACCGACGGGCTTGCAGAGTGGAGTATCCCTTTCAAAAGCGGGCATAACACTCTTATAGCGAAAGGCGTTAAAAATGGAATATCCGTGAAAGATGAAACGATCATAGAGTTTCTTATGCAACCCTATCAGTTAAACAATCCGGAACTGCCCTTTAAAAACATCAATGTGATGCTGGGATCTACCAGGTACTTTTTAGATCCGGAAACGAGGGAGGTATGGATGCCCGATCAACCATACAGGAAAGGAAGCTTCGGACATATAGGTGGAGTACCCTACCGGATTGAAAGCGAGGGGCGCACACCATTTGGGACCGATAAAGCCATTAGTCACACGAAGAATGACCCTGTGTATCAAACCCAGCAAGTAGGCATTGAAGAATACCGACTTGATGTCCCAACAGGCCAGTATGAACTGGTTTTACACTTTGCCGAGTTGGAAGGAGGAAAAAGTACTCACTTGGCATACAACCTCGGATCAGAGAATGAGCGGGATCGTACACTGCAAAAGAGAATTTTTGATGTGAGCCTGAACGGAAAAATAATTCTCGAAAATTTTGATATCGAAAAACGGTACGGATTAGGCAATGCAGTACAAATAAAAATTCCCTTGTTTGTTACCGATCAAGGTATATCAATTAAATTCACAAAAAAACAAAATGAGCCGGTGCTAAATGCTTTACAATTGAGAAAAACATTTTAATAGAACATCATCGCCTCCCTCCACGTAGTCAACACAGTTGCCACTGATTTAAATGTGGGTGTATCACAATGTGATTTCACCCTCTTTTTATTCGGATATCGATCTGAGAACATATCCCAATATTCATTTCTCAGGAGGTTAAATTGTATTTTGAGACAGCCTCATTCAGTTGATCCAGAAAATAAACGTGATTTCGGGATAAGAAAAGTATTCAAAGAGTTGTCTCAAAGAGGGAAAAGTATGATGGGTTGTTGTTAAGGTTCAAACTTAATTTAACCTGTAACAAAAAGGGTGAACTGCCGAATTTCTTCCTCACCAGGAGCAATATTGACAATAGAAACCCGGATGTAATCAAAGCTCTTACCCAAAACCCTTCCGACAAACTTTATGCTGACAAGGGACATGTTAGCATCAAACTTTTTGAGTTGTTATTTGACCAAGAAATTCATTTAGTGACCGCTATGCATTCAAATATGCACACTAATGTCATTTCACGATAAAACTCTCTTAGGCAGAAGTTTAAAATCAAGTATACCAATCATTTAGGGGTAAAGATTGTCCAAAAATCAGGTTGCTAATTCCTTTACACCAAAAAGTTAAAATATGCTGTACATAATTTTTCAAACGAAATAATTACAGTAAATTTGAGGAAATGAAACGAATGACACGAAAAATAAGAAAAAGAATGCAATTTTTTGCGATTACCCCCATTATCGGATTATTTTATTTGATCTCCGTATCTGTCTGCGGACAAGACAAGATCGATATTCCGGACAGATATCTCCCCAAAAACAAACAGATTTACCAAAAAGGCTGGATCGACTTCAACAAAAATGGAAGAATGGATGTCTATGAAAACCCGGAAGCAGAAATTGAGGAGCGGATTACTGATCTGATCAGTCAAATGACGCTGGAAGAGAAGACCAATCAGATGGTCACCCTCTACGGATACGGCAGGGTGCTGGAAGACGATCTCCCCACCCCGGAATGGAAAAACAGGCTTTGGAAAGATGGAATAGGAGCCATAGACGAACACCTGAACGGCTTCCGTCAGTGGGGACTTCCACCCTCCGACAACCCTTATGTCTGGCCGGCCTCGCGCCACGCATGGGCTTTGAATGAGGTGCAGCGTTTTTTCATTGAAGAGACACGGCTGGGAATCCCGGTGGATTTCACCAACGAAGGCATCCGGGGTGTGGAAAGCTACATGGCCACCAATTTCCCCACACAACTGGGACTAGGCCATACATGGAACAAGGATCTTGTGGAGAAGGTGGGTTATATCACCGGCCGGGAAGCAAGACTTCTGGGCTATACCAACGTATATGCGCCCATCCTCGATGTGGGCCGTGACCAACGGTGGGGCAGGTACGAAGAGGTATACGGGGAGAGTCCCTTTTTGGTGGCCGAGCTGGGTATATCCATGGTTCAGGGGCTGCAAAAAGATTTTCAGGTCGCCTCAACCGGAAAGCACTATGCCGCCTACAGCAATAATAAGGGAGGCAGGGAAGGCATGTCGCGTGTAGACCCGCAGATGTCGCCACGGGAGGTGGAGAATGTGCACATGTACCCCTGGGAGCGGGTAATCAGAGAGGCAGGGTTACTGGGAGTAATGAGTGCCTATAACGATTATGACGGCTTCCCCATTCAGAGCAGCTACTACTGGCTCACCACCCGCCTAAGAAAAGAGATGGGCTTTAGGGGCTACGTTGTCTCCGACAGCGACGCAGTGGAATACCTCTACTCCAAACACGGCACCGCATCCGACATGAAAGAGGCGGTATACCAGTCGGTGATGGCCGGACTCAATGTGCGTTGTACCTTCTGCTCGCCCGACTCCTATGTGTTGCCGCTGCGTGATCTGATCAGGGAAGGGGCGATTGAGATGGAGACGGTCGACGAGAGGGTAAGAGATATTCTGCGGGTGAAATTCCTTATAGGTTTGTTTGATTCTCCCTATCAAACGGATTTAAAACAGGCCGATGCAGAAGTAAATTCGGAAGAGCATCAGAAGGTAGCGCTTCAAGCCTCGCGTGAGAGCATCGTATTAATAAAAAATAAAAACATCTTGCCCCTGAAAAAGGCGGATATTCAAACCATTGCCGTATGCGGACCGAATGCCGACGATGCCTCTTATGCCCTGACCCACTACGGTCCTCTGGCCGTGGAGGTGGAAACCGTTTTGGACGGGATCCGTGACAAGGCGGGAGACGACATGGAAGTACTATACACAAAAGGGTGCGACATCGTGGATGCACACTGGCCGGACTCTGAAATTATCGATTACCCGATCACGGACGCAGAACAGGCCGAGATTGACAATGCCGTGGCCAACGCCTTGAAAAGCGATGTGGCCGTTGTGGTGCTGGGAGGAAATAGCCGCACTGCCGGTGAAAACAAGTCCCGTTCTTCACTCGACCTGCCCGGCCGCCAACTGGATTTATTAAAAGCAATTCACGCTACGGGCAAACCCGTGATACTGGTTCTGATTAACGGGCGTCCCCTGTCCATCAACTGGGCAGACAGGAATATCCCGGGAATTATTGAAGCATGGTACCCCGGGTCACAGGGAGGAACGGCCGTAGCCGACGTACTCTTCGGGGACTATAACCCGGGAGGGAAACTGACCGTAACCTTCCCCAAGACTGTGGGACAGATTCCATTCAACTTCCCGGCAAAACCAGCTTCGCAAGTCGACGGTGGACGTATTCCCGGTCCGGAAGGGAACCAGAGCCGGGTGAACGGAGCCTTGTATCCTTTTGGATATGGCCTGAGCTACACCACCTTTGCCTATTCAGACCTGCAGCTTTCGAAAGAAGAGATTACCGACAAAGAGAGCCTTTTCGTCACAGTAAAAGTAAAAAACACCGGCGACAGGGCCGGCGATGAAGTTGTGCAACTGTACACCAGGGATGTATTAAGTTCGGTCACCACCTATGAGAAGAACCTACGCGGTTTCGAAAGGATTCACCTGCAGCCCGGTGAGGAAAAGGAGATACAGTTTGCCATTCACCCCCGCGATGTAAAACTTTTGAATAGTGACAACGAATGGGTTGTTGAACCGGGTGAATTCAGGGTGATGATCGGCGCCTCGTCGGAGGATATCAGGCTGAGCCGATCATTCTTCGTGCTGGGGGAAGGATTCGACAAACACAAGCTGGTAGCAACCCCATTGGTGACTTCCGATCCGCAGACCTCTGACGCACTGAATGTGCTGGACAAAGACCGGGACTCATTTTGGGAAGGCCATAAAGGGTACTTTCTTACCTTCCCG